>JBGPQQ010000091.1:0-9337 GCA_041489115.1 Vicinamibacteria bacterium
CAAACGCGTTGGCATCGGGAACGGGAACCGACAGGGGCAGGCCGAGGTAGAGGACTGTCCCCAGGAGGAAGGTGAGAATGGCAGGCCACGGGCGGGCGCCCCGTGTCGCGTTCCCTCGATCCGCCGTTCCGGTGCTTCCGCCTGACGCCATGGGATATCCTCCGGTGAATGGACCGCGCCGTCAGTCTATCCGCATGTCATTCAACAGGCGCGCAGGGAGGTATCCGTGCGCCAGCTTCGGATCGCCGTCATCCCTGGGGACGGCATCGGCAAGGAGGTCATTCCCGAGGGGATGCGGGTCCTCGACGCTGTCGGCGCCAGGCACGGCGTGTCCTTCCGGTGGCAGGAGCTCCCCTGGGGCTGCGAGTACCATCTGACCCACGGCCGGATGATGCCCGAGGACGGCCTGGAACAGATCCGGGGCCACGACGCCATCTACCTCGGCGCCGTGGGCTTTCCTGGCGTCCCCGACCATGTCTCGCTCTGGGGTCTGCTCATCCCCATCCGGCGGCGCTTTCGCCAGTACGCCAACGTCCGGCCGGTCCGCCTCATGCGCGGGGTGCCCTGCCCCCTCGCGGGGAGGCAGCCCGGGGACATCGACTTCGTCGTGGTGAGGGAGAACAACGAGGGCGAGTACAGCAGCATCGGCGGACGCCTCTACGAGGGCACCGAGGACGAAGTGGTGGTGCAGGAGAGTGTCTTCACCCGCCGCGGCGTGGACCGGATCCTCAAGTACGCGTTCGAGCTTGCCGCGTCGCGCCCCAGGAAGCACCTCACCTCCGCCACCAAGTCCAACGGCATCGCCATCACGATGCCCTACTGGGACGAACGCTTCCGGGCCATGGGGGAGCGCTATCCCGAGATCCGGACCGACCAGTACCACATCGACATCCTCACCGCCCACTTCGTCCGCAACCCGCACTGGTTCGACGTCGTGGTCGGCTCCAACCTCTTCGGCGACATCCTCTCGGACCTGGGTCCGGGATGCACCGGGACCATCGCCGTCGCCCCCAGCGCCAACCTGAACCCCGAGCGGGAATTCCCCTCCATGTTCGAGCCCGTGCATGGCTCGGCCCCGGACATCTACGGCCAGGGTATCGCCAACCCCATCGGCGCCATCTGGGCGGGGGCGATGATGCTCGAGCATCTGGGGCTCCCCGAAGCGGCAGCGGCGGTCCTGGGCGCCGTGGAGCGGGTCCTGGCGGGCGGTCTCCGCACGCCGGACATGGGAGGCAAGGCCATCACCACGGAGCTGGGAAAGGCCATCGCCACCGAGCTGTAGGGAGCCCATGTCCATCCTGAAGATCGCCCGCATCGCCCACCCGGTCCTGCGCTCGCCCGCGAAGCCCGTGCGGAAGGAGGCTTTCCGGGACCGGCTCTTCCAGAAGCTGATCGACGACATGCGGGAGACGATGCACGAGTACGAGGGGGTGGGACTCGCCGCCCCGCAGGTCCACGAGGGCCTGCGCCTCGCCGTGATCGAGGTGCCCGGGTCGGACGAGCGCGCCCGGGCCGAGGTGCCGTTCATGGTCCTCGTGAACCCCGTGGTCACCCCGCTTGGCGACGAGCGGGAGGACGGCTGGGAGGGCTGCCTGTCGATCCCCGACCTGCGCGGGGTCGTGCCGCGGCTCTTGCGGCTGAAGCTCGACGCGCTCGACCGGCAGGGAAAGCGCTACTCGCTCGAGGCGCAGGACTTCTTCGCCCGGGTCATCCAGCACGAGTGCGACCACCTCGACGGCAACGTGTACCTCGACCGCATGGCGGACATGCGCAGCCTGACCTTCATCAAGGAGTTCGAGGACCACGTCCACCAGGACGAGGAGTAGTGCCCTTGCCCTGGAAGGCTTCGAAAGCCTCCACGGCGCGGGAGTGATTCTTGTCCTGCGGGTCGAGCAGCGCGATGAAGAAGCTGGTGTCGACGAAGATCATCTGCGCTTGTAGAGGATCCGGTCGTGGCCTTCCGAGAGAGAGGCGCTCGAGCGAGCGGGCGCGTCCTTCCACATCCCGATGAATTCCCGGGCAGTCCTCCAGCCCGTGGGATCGTCGCCCTCGGCCGCCTCCACCGCTTCGGGCTCGGCCTCGATGATCACGTTGACCTTGGCGTTCTCCTTGAGGTCGACGGGCCTCTCGAGCTTCAGGATGCCACCGCCTTCGTAGACGGCGGCCACCGTGATCGTCATGACTTCACCTCACCTCCGATTCTACTGCTCTCTCTGGCGCTCGAGGTCCTCTCCTCGAGGAAGGCCGCAGAATCCTGCCCGCTTCCAGCAAGGGGCACCCCACGATCGCCCGCGACACCTCCTCAGGCAGCGCGGGGCGGCAGACTCTCTGACGGTCGTCGAAGGCGCGGCCCTCGCGGAAGGCCCCGCGCGCCGAGCCGAACGCCCCTCGGCCTCAGGCCCCCTGCTTCCAGGTCTCGGACGATCGCAGTATGCGCTCGAGGAGCGTGATGAGGTCTCCGGAGGTCAGGATCCCGACGAGTCGCGCGCCCTCCGTCACCGCGATCCCGCCGATGCGGTGAGCCCGCATCGTCCGGATGACCTCGGCGAGCGGCGCGTCCGGGCTCACGGTGCGCCGGTGCTTCGGCAGCACCTGCGCCACCTGCGTCACGCGAAGGTAGCGTCGTCGCGCTTCCGGGTCGTCCACGGTCAGCACCGACGGCATCGCGTCGTGGAGGTCACGTTCGCTCAGCATCCCCACGAGCCGCTCGTCCTCGATCACTGGGAAGTGTTGGATGTGCCGCTCGTCGATGAGCTCCATCACCTTCGAGAGCTTGGTCTCGAGGGTCACAGTCAGCGGCTTCGCGGTCATGACGTCACGGGCCGTGAGCTTACTCAGGAGCTCCGGCGAGGAGAAGGGCTGGCTGCTTTCCATGGGACGTGAGCATAGCCCTTCTCGTCCGCCGCCGCACGGCAAGACGCCGCGCCGCGCCTACTTCAAGGCGTCGCGTCGCGGACGAACCTGCGATCGGCGGAGGGTCGCTAGAGCCTTCGCCCTCGGAGCAGTTGAAGGACCACGACGATGATCACGATGACGAGCAGGACGTGCACCGTGTTCCCCGACAGTACAGGAATCGAGACGGTCCCGAGCGCCCCGAGCAGCCACAGAATCACGAGGATCACGACTATGGTCCAGAGCATGAACCCTCCTTCGCCGGTTCTGACCGGCGTCTTGATAGTAGCAGCCGGCGGGGAAGGACGGCGGGTTCAAGACGTCAATCATCCGCCGTCCCATACCGATGCTGCTGGCCGCGTCCAGCCTGAACCCAGCGAAGTATACGTCCCACAGTCCGTCGCCGACCTCCCCGGAACAGGCAGTTCACCAGCTCGCACAGGCGTGGGTCTTAACCACTACAATCTCCTGGTGGGCCTTGCCTTCATCAACCGCATAGGCTGAAGGCGATTCTCGGCCCATTCGGCGTCCACGAGGCCACGAGCCAGGAGACGATTGAATGCCCAACCTTCGCCGCAGCTCACTTACCAGGCAGATAGGAGCGATTCGCAGGGCGCTTCTCTCAATCGAGAAGGCGCTAGGAGGTCTCTCGCCACTGTTGCCGGCAGCTCTTGCCGCAGGGCTCGAAGCCTCGACGCGACGTGCGCCCAAGCTGAACCTCTCGCCTGCCCGGCTCGCCGCCCTCAAGCTCCAGGGCCAGTACATGGGCTACGTGCGGCGTCTGAAGCCCCGGCAAAAGGCGGAGGTCAAGGCGCTCAGGGCTTCCAAGGGATTCCCGGCGGCCATCCGGCTGGCGAAGAGGCTGGCGAAGGTGTAGACCGGCCGGGCCTCGTCCGCTTCATTGTTCGGCGGCTTGGTCCATCTCCGAACCTTACCTGCCGCGTAGCTCGATGAGCCACTTTCGAGCGACGAAGAAGATCACGGTGGAGCATGCAAGAGACAGGACCAACGTCACGCCCATACCGAGGTACGGCTGGACCAGGTCGTCGATCATCCAGCCCGCCAATGACGCCACAAGACCAGCCGCGAGCGATGGCACCGCACCTCCAGTGGCAGGTCCCCTGCCCCAACCCGGTTGCCTGATGGTAACTCCGGTGCCGTGTGCTTCGGCGCAGCCGCACCGATCGCAAGGACGGACCAATCCGGCGGGTCACGTCGTGAATCGGACGTTCGCCCCGAGGAAGCAGAGGCCCTCCGCGGGAGGTTAGGATGAGAGGGTGAGTCGGCTCGCGGTTGCAGCAGCTCTGGCCAGGCCCGTAGCGGCGCTCGCCATCGTCCTGGCCGTGCCCGCCGCGACGCTTGGGCAGGTGCCGGCGGCGGGACTGTCGGTCCACAAGGAGAAGGCGTCGGGGATCGAGGCGCAGTTCGTCAACTACCCCTGGCGGCCGGATGTCTTCCAGACGATGACGCTGACGGGATGGAACGACGGCGCCACCCTGACCATTCGCTACGGGAACCGCAAGCTGACGAAGGACCTCGTGCGGGCGATGCCGTGAACCCGCGCGGTTGATCCTCGAGGAGTTCAACCGGATAGAGGGCGGCGGCTAGCGGGCGGCGCGCATTCGCAGGGCCACGTCGATCGAGTACGCGGGGGTCGTCACGGTGAGATCGCCCCCTTTCCAGCGGATGCTTTCCGAGGCCTTGACACCTCCACTCGTTGGGTCGACCCACTCCAGTCGAAAGCGCCCGGCCGGGATCGCCTTCAAGGTGAGGGTGTCGCGGTGGGTCCCCGGTGTCGCGACGAAGTGAGCTCCCCACTGCCCGTCGTCGGTGGCGTGGAAGACATAGAGGGCGTACTGCTTTCCGGGCTCTGCCAGGGCGCTGGCGAGAGCGCCGGCCGGGACCCCGGTGACTCCGCCGAAACGCACCATCGACGTGAGGTCGAAGCCCTCGACGAAGTCCTTCAGCACCTTCCTCTGCGGGACGATCCTCTCCCGTGTGTCGGCGCCTCCGGTCTCCTGGCCACGGTGGTACTCGCCGTTGAGGTTGATGACCCCTGCGCCCCCGCCGACCAGGAACCACCAGCCTTCCACGCGGACGTCGTCGACCGTGTAGGGCTTGACGAGACCGTGACCGAAGTAGTCCGACTCGACGTTCACGATCGGCTTCCGGGACGCGTAGTTCTTCTCGAGCGCGGCCCCGGCGGGACGAACGTACTCGGTGGGGAGCCAGTCGCACCAGGGCTCGCCGGAGAGGTCGGGCGAGAGGTTCTGCACCGTCTGCCCGAGAACGTGCTTCTTCGGGAGCGCGGCTTCCGCCTCGAGAAACGCGTCTCTCATCGCGTGCAGCCAGGGCACCACGTCGCGGTCGGGAAGGGTGACGATGCTGCCGTCCGGTCGCCCCTGCAGCGAGGGCTCGTCGCAGAGGTCGTAGATCACGTTGTCGTAGGCGTTCAGCTCGGCGGCGATCTTCGCGACGTACGCCCTCTGGTAGCGGACGACCCCCTCGTTCCTCGGGTTCGCCGTCGTGAAGAGGCCGCACTCCTCGGCCTCGTAGCGACCGACGTCCTGGACGTTGTTGCCGTGGTAGAGCGGCATGAGCGGCCAGCAGTCCGCGTACATGCCGTTGAAGAAGGCGACCTCGACGACGATTCCCTTCTGCCGGGCGCGCTCCACGAACGCCTTCAGCCGGACGAAGTAGTCGGGGTTCCAGCGGTCGAGATCGAACTTGCACGAGGGCTGCCCCGGCTCGGCGAGCGCGGGATCGGCTCCGATCGCGGTGGACCTCGCCCAGGGGAGGATGTGCCGGCCGGGGCGGGGACCGAGCGGGTTGCCGGCGACGTACTTGTCCGTCGGCTCGAACATGCCTCCCGGGTAGATCCGGGTCAGGTTCATGCCGGCGGCGGCGAGGTAATCGAGATACGCGACGAAGTCGAAGTCGGCGTCGATGACGGCCCCGTAGTGGTGGTCGGAGGTCACGAGGACGAACGGCTTTCCTTCCCGCATGAAGTAGTGCGGGTTGGCCGGACAGACACGGATGGGCTCCGTCGAGCCTACCTCGGCGAGCAGCAGGAGCGCGACGGCGCTCCGGAGCAGCGTGCCGGCCCAGACGGTCTGTCGCGAATGGCGTGAGTTTTCTGTCATGGTTCCCTCAGCCCCGCAGGGTCAGGAAGAGCCCGTAGCCGGTGACTGCCGCCATGACGAGGGTGGCGGCCCACAGGCCGACGGTCACGGCCCGCGGCGGCCTCAGGTCACGCGGCAGCCGACGGTGGTGCAGGTACAGCGTGCCGGCGCCGGCGATCGGCAGCATCACCGACTGCGTGATGCCGCCGGCCACGACCATCTTCACCGGCGACTCGAAGACGAAGAAGAGGAGGACCGGCACCACCGTCAGCATCACCGTGAACCCGCGGCGGAAGGCGAGGCGCCGCGCGTAGTCGCCGCGCTCGAAGAGCCCCAGCAGCCGGCAGAAGTCCGCGTAGATGCGCGAGTGCGCGGCGGTGGCGGCGAAGATGGTCCCGTAGAGGGTCACGACCGCGCCGAGGTAGAAGAGGGGCAGCGCCCAGCCCCCGAGCGTGTCCGTGTAGAGCCGCGACAGCGTCGGGATCATGTCCTTCGCGGCGGGCACGAGCCCGAGCGGGCTCAGCACGCCGGCCCCGAGAAGGTAGAACGCCACCGTGGCCGTCGTGTAGACGAGCATCGACACGGCGATGTCGGCGTGCATGAGCCGGATCCAGCCACGGGCGCGCGCGAGCCGCGACGCGCTCCCGTCGTTCGGGCCCACGAAGCGCGCGTACCCCTTCTCGATGCACCAGTACGGGTACATGAAGAGCTCGGTCGCCCCCACCCCGGTGATCCCGAACACGGCGATGGCCGTCGCGATCCCGGCGCTCGGCAGGCGGAAGCGCAGGCCCTCCCCGAGCCGCGCCCACGAGAAGTGCTCGCCCTGGCGGGTGAGGACCACCGCCGCGAGAACGGTGAGGAGGGTGAAGAGCGCCACCTTGACGAGCGCCAGCCGCTCGACGCGCTCGTAGCCGCCGCCGAGCAGCAGCGCCAGGCTCAACGCGAGTAGGACGAGCAGCCAGGCCGTCACCGGGACACCGGGGAGGAGCAGGTTCATCACCTGCGCCACCCCGCCGTACATGCCGCCCACCTGCAGCAGCGAGAGCAGGACCGTCGCCGCCCAGGCCCAGAGGAACCAGCCGACACCGAGGCGCGGGCCGGGCACGCGGTTCAGCCCCTCGAGGCCGGTCTCGCCCGTCGCGATCGTGTAGCGCCCGAGCTCCGCCTGGACGACGGGCTTGACGATGCAGCTCAGGAGGACGACCCACAGCGCCACGTAACCCGCCTGGGCGCCGAGCGTCGTCGTCGCGATCAGCTCCCCGGAGCCGACGATGGCCGCGGCGAGGACCATGCCCGGCCCGAGCCGGGAGAGACCCCGGACGACCGTCGAGGGCGGGTCCTCGACGTCCTCCGGCCGCAGCGCGTAGGGGTCGGCGTCCGGCCGCGGGCCGCCCTTCGGGTCGCTCACACGAGGGCCACGGGGTTCGAGAGCTCGCCGATCTCCGGGGAGGAGAGGACGACCACGTCACCCTCCTCGAGCCCGGCCCCGATCGGCTGGATGATGCCGGTGCCGGTCGAGAGCACGGTCCCGGTGGGGATCTCGTTCGACCGCAGGAGCCAGCCCGCGAGCTCCTCGAAGCGGCGCTTCATCTGGGCCGTGCTCGCCTCGCCCGCGAATACCTCCCGCCCGCCGCGAAGGACGCAGCAGCGCAGGGCGATCGCGTACGGGTCGGCGATTTCGTCGGGGGTGACGATCACCGGCCCGAAGGCGAAGCAGCCCTTGTAGACCTTCGACTGCGGCAGGTAGAGCGGGTTGTCGCGCTCGATGTCCCAGGCCGAGACGTCGTTGGCGAGGGTGTAGCCGAGGATCGTGCCGCCCCGACCGAGGACGATCGCGATCTCGGGCTCCGCCGCGGTGAAGGTGGAGTCGCGGCGGCGGCCGATCGGCTCGCCGGGGCCGACGCAGCGCGAGGCCGAGGCCTTGAAGAAGAGCTCCGGCCTCTCCGCCGAGTACACGCGGTCGTAGATGCCCGTGCCCTCCTCGCGGAAGTCGGCGCTGCGGCGGTAGGTGACGCCCGCGCCCCAGACCTCCGGGGGCGTGACGGGCACGGTCAGCCGAGCTCCGGCCCCGCGAGAGAGCTCGTTCCAGTCGGCCTCCGCGAGGCACCCGGCCTTCTCCGCCGCGGTGAGCCACCGGTCCGGCGTGAGCCCGCGCTCCTCCTGGGCCTCGAAGAGACCGAGGGTCGTGGCGACGCCGTCGTGGGGCGACTGGAGGACGAGCACGCGCCTGTCCTTCACTACACCCAGCCGCGTCGTCTCGCTGCTTCCACGCACCTGGAAGAGCTTCACGGCCGCACTTCCCCTTCCCCCGCGGCACCCTTCGCCGCGCCGGGGACACGGCGCACGAGGACGACCCAGTCACGCTCGGGATCGGAGGGCGGGGCGCCCAGGGCCTTCGGCCCCGGCCCGCTGATCCTCTCCACGGGGCCCTTGCGGAGGTCCCCGCCCCGGTGCGTCTCGTACCAGAGCACCTCGTACTCGCGCGGCCAGGCGCCGAGGTCGAGCTCCGTCTGGCGCGTCGCCCACGGCGGGCGCAGATAGACGGCGTAGACCTCTCCGGGCCACGCCAGCGCCCAGGAGTCCGCGTGGGAGGCGAGCGCGTCCGCGGGCTCCATCCGGGCGAAGGGGAGGTGACGCTGGAAGAAGTCCAGGGCGACGCGGGTCTGCCGCCACATCTCCTCGCGCGTGCGCCAGTCCTCCGTCTCGAGGTCCCACCAGATCCGCTGCTTCTCCCGCCCCTCGACCCCCACCTCGGTGGAGCCGAAGTACCACTCGACACCCGCCCCTCCCGCCATGAGGTGCCCCCACAGGCCGCGCTGACGCATGTCGTCGTGCTCCGGGTCGTCCGCGTCGGGCTGGACGCCGAGCGCCGCCGGGCCCACCTCGTCGAAGCTCACGAACCAGGGCCGGCCGGTCTTCGCCGAGCGCTCCACCCACCGCAGCGTCTCCTCGTGCACGCGGCCGACCTCGCCGATCTGCAGGGACGGCCCCTCGAACCCGGGAAAGCCCAGGAGCGGCTCGTAGACCCGGTCGTAGTCCTTCCGCGACGGGAAGGTGTGCACGACGATCGGGTGGTCGTAGGGGTCGAGGTCCCGGATCCGGGAGGCGAAGGCCCGGCGTTCCGCGTCGGTGTTGGTGTTCTCCTCCCCCAGGTTCCAGACGAGGGCGAGGTGGTGGCCGAAGCGGGCGACGAGCTCGCGGTAGTACAGCCGGCGCTCGGGGCCGAGCGCACCGCCGTCGACGACCTCCTCTTCGAACTCACCCCGCTCCGTGGCGAAAGCATCGTTGCCGAAGAGGTGACGGACCTCTCCGCCTACGGCCTG
>JBGPQQ010000092.1:0-9279 GCA_041489115.1 Vicinamibacteria bacterium
ACTTCACCTACCTCTACCCGCCGGACCCCAACCTGCCCGCCCCGACGTACTACGACCTCGACAACCCGGCCACCGGGATCGGGGCCTTCACCGGACAGCCCCTCACCCTCAGCACGGCGTTCATGGGCATCCTCGCCGGGATTCCCGCGCCGTACGGACCGATCCGGCTGCCCTACCACGTGGCGACCTACCTGAACCTGGGCCCGATCCGGAACCGGGGCTTCGAGGCGTCCGTCGAGCACCGCGTCAATCCCCAGTGGAGCCTCTCCGGCAACTACTCCTGGCAGGACGTGCCGGAGATCCTCGACGCGGCCTCCGGCCAGATTCCCTACCCCCTCAAGGAGGTCACGGTGGGGGCCAAGAGCCGCTTCAACGTCGGGGTCAACTACAACGGCCCCCGCGTGCTCGGCAACCTGAACGTCAACTACTCGGACAAGGCCTTCTGGAACGACGTCCTGAGCGAGCCCTACTGGGGCTCCACCGACTCCTATACCATGCTCAACGCGACGATCGGCGTGAAGGTCGCGGACGGCAAGGCGACGCTCAGCCTCCGGGGCACAAACCTCCTCAACCAGGACATCCTGCAGCACATCTACGGGGATCTGTTGAAGCGGTCGATCGTGGCGGAGCTGCGCTTCTTCGCGAAGTGAGGCGGACGTGACGTCGAGGCCCCCGGGTCGGCCGGCCCGGGGGCCCCGGGCGAGGCGGGGGAGGCGCTCCGGCCGCCCCCGGCGCGAAGAAGCGGTAGGGGCGGCGCCCGTCTACGGCGCGGCGGGCCGCGGCTCCGGCTGCAGCGTCCGCTCGAAGTGGGCGAGCACCGCGCGGTCCCGCGAGATGCGGTCCTCCTTCGGCCAGAAGCCGTGGAGCTGCCGCGGGTGGACCTGCAGCGAGTACGGCTTCCCGGCCTTCACGAGCGCCGCGACGAACGACATCG
Source organism: Vicinamibacteria bacterium (assembly GCA_041489115.1). Classification (GTDB taxonomy): domain Bacteria; phylum Acidobacteriota; class Vicinamibacteria; order Fen-336; family Fen-336; genus DATBSL01. The sequence continues at coordinate 935 of JBGPQQ010000092.1, forward strand.
TGTTGGCGAGGTGGACGTTGTCGTCGGCGGAGCCGTGGATGAGCAGGAGGTCGGCCTTCAGCTGCCCCGCCTTCTGGAGAGGGGAGCTGGTCTCGTAGCCCTTCGGGTTGCCCTCCGGGCTCCCCATGTACCGCTCGGTGTAGATCGAGTCGTAGTGCTTCCAGTCGGTGACGGGGGCGCCGGCCACCGCGGCCTTGAAGACGTCGGGCGCGTTCGTGACCGCGTAGAGGGCCAGGTAGCCACCGTAGGACCAGCCGGTGATGCCGATCCGGGCGGGATCGACGAAGGGCAGCGACTTGAGGTAGTCGACGCCGGCCAGCTGGTCCTCGAGCTCGACCCGGCCCAGGTCGTGGAAGGTGGCCGACTCGAACGCCGTGCCGCGCGCCGCCATTCCCCGGTTGTCGAGCGACCAGACGAGGAAGCCGTGGCTCGCCAGCAGCTGCTCGAAGGGGGAGGTGCGCTCCCAGGCGTTCGAGACCGTCTGCTCGTGCGGTCCCCCGTAGATGCTGAGGATCACAGGGTATCGCTTCGCCGGGTCGAAGTCGGCGGGCTTCAGGAGCGAGGCGTACAGCGTCGTCCCGTCCTTCGCCTTCACCTCGGTAAACTCGATCGTGCCGCGCTCGAAGCCGAGGATCGGCGCGTTGGCGTTCGCCTCGATCGTGTACCGCTTCGTGCCGTCCTGGCTGGAGAGCCAGACCTTCGGCGGGGTGCGGGCGTCGGACCACGTGTCCGCGTAGAAGCGCCCGTCAGGGGAGACCACGGCCCGGTGCGTGCCGTCCTCGCGGGTCAGGCGGGTGCGGCCGGTCCCGTCGAGGCGGACGCGGTAGAGGTGCCTCTCGCGCGGGTCCTTCTCGGTGGCGGTGAAGTAGAGGAAGCCGCTCCGCTCGTCGAGGACGAGGCCGGGGCCGGAACCGCCGAACGAAACGCGCCCGTCGACCATCCAGGGGCCCTGGGTGACCGCGCGGCAGCCACCGGCGACGTCGCACAAGCGCACGTGCGCGTAGCCGTCCCGCTCGGAGAGCCAGAGGAAGCGGCGCCCGTCCTTCAGGAAGCGGGGCGGGCCGAACGTGTTGAGCCAGGTCGTCGAGCGTTCGGTGAGCACCGTCCGGGGCGCGCCCAGCGGCTCGCGCGGCGAGGAGGGCACCGGCAGCAGGCGAAGGTCCAGCTCGTTCTGGGCCCGGTTCAGGTGCTGGAAGGCCACGTTGCGGGAGTCCGGCGTCCAGCCGAGCTGGGGCAGGAGGTAGACGTCGTCCGGGGTGAAGGACACGAGCCTCTCCGGGCCGGGCGTCCCGTCCTCGTCGAGACCGATCACTCCCACGCGCACGATCGCGTTCGGGGCGCCGGCCTTGGGGTAGCGCTGCCACTCGACCTCGTTGCGAACGGGAACGAAGTCGACGATGGGGAAGGTCGGCACGCGGGACTGGTCGAGCTGGAGGTAGGCGATCGCCCTCGAGTCGGGCGACCAGAGGAAGGCCTGCCCGGAGCGCGGGGCGAGCTCCTCCTCGTACACCCAGTCGAGCTTGCCGTTGAGCAGCGTGTCGGAGCCGCCCTGGGTGAGGCGGGTCTCCCGGCCGGTAGCCACGTCCACGACCCAGAGGTCGCTCTTCCGGACGAACGCGACCCGCGCGCCGTCGGGGGAGGCCTCGGCGAACTCCTCCGTCTCGGGAGTCCGGACGAGGGCGCGCACGGCGCCGGTTCGCACGTCCACCGTGAAGACGTCGCCGGCGGCGGGGACGAGGAGTGTCTTCCCGTCGGGCAGCCAGGACGCCGTGGCGAGTGGCAGCGGCTTCGGCTTCTCGCCGGGCATGGCGACCTTCGTGCCGTCGAGAAGGAGAGACGTCTCGCCTTTCGCCGTGTCGAGGGCGTGAAGGCTCGTCGCCTCGCCGGCGCGGCGCAGGAAGGTGAGCCGCTTCCCGTCGGGGTGCCACTGGAGGCGGCTCGGCAGCGTCCCGGACAGCGGCGGCTCCGAGTTGATCCGCTCGATGGTGAGCTTCGGGAGCGGCTCCGCGGACGCGGGAGCGCCGAGCGCGAGCGCCGCGAAGACGCACGCCGGCGCCAGGGCGCGCAAGACCGGGCTTCGGGTCACGGAGATACCCGCGGGCACCGGTCTAGAACAGCGTGTAGATGAAGGGGGCGACCGCCGAGCCCTGCGTGAAGACGACGAGCAGGCCCAGCAGGGCGAGCATGAGGACGATCGGCCCGAGCCACCACTTCTTGCGGACCTTCATGAACGCCCACAGCTCGGCGAAGATCCCGAACTTCTCCTTCGTCCCCTCGAACGCCATCTCAAACCCTCCGCGTGTCACCACGAGCCTGGACCGACAATCGCCGCCTGCCGTGGTGGGCAGCGGCCACGGCGATGTGGCCAATTCGCAGCCATGGCGAGTCCGTCGGTCGGCGACAGGGCCATGTCAGTCCAGCTCGTAGAGGCTCCGCCAGTCGACGTCCTCGCGGAGCGGCGGCTGCTCCTTCTTGTCGAGCAGGTGGTGCCCGAGCACGAGGTGGTCCATGTTCGTCCGCATGAAGCAGAGATACGCGTCGTGGGGAGTGCAGACGATCGGCTCCCCGCGCACGTTGAACGAGGTGTTGATGACGATCGGCACCCCGGTGATCCGCCCGAACTCCTCGATGATGCCGTAGTAGAGGGGGGCCTCGGCGCGGGTCACCGTCTGGAGGCGGGCCGAGTTGTCCACGTGGGTGACCGAGGGGATCGTCCGCTTGCCCTCGCGCACCTGGGCGACGAGCAGCATGTAGGGGCTGTCGCAGTCGATGTCAAACCACTCGGACGCCTTGTCCATCAGGACCGACGGCGCGAACGGGCGGAAGCCCTCCCGGAACTTGATCTTCATGTTCAGGGTGTCGCGCATCTTCGGGTCCCGCGGGTCGGCGAGGATGCTGCGCCCGCCGAGCGCCCGCGGCCCGAACTCCATCCGCCCCTGGAACCAGCCGACGACGTTGCTCCCCGAGATGAGCTTCGCGGTGCGCGCCACGAGCTCCCGGTCGGTGAGCGTCGTGTACTTCGCCCCGGCCCCGTCGAGGTACTGGGCGATCTCGGCGTCGGTGAACTGCGGGCCGAGGTAGGCGTGCGTCCAGCCCTTCGCCCGCGGCTGCTTGTGGATCGTGTTGTAGACGTAGTGGGCGACGCCCACCGCTCCCCCCGCGTCGCCCGCCGCGGGTTGCACCCACAGCTCCTTCATCGGGGTCTCGCGGATGACCCGGCCGTTCGCCACGCAGTTGAGGGCGACACCGCCGGCCATGCACAGCCTCGTGAGTCCCGTCTCCCGATGGAGGTGGCGAGCCATGTGGAGGACGATCTCCTCGCAGATTTTCTGGATCGAGGCCGCGATGTCGAACTCGCGCTCGTTCATCCAGGTCTCGGGCTTGCGGGGCGGGCCGCCGAAGAAGTCGTCGAAGGCCCCGTTCGTCATCCTGAGCCCGTGGTCGTACGAGAAGTACTTCATGTCCAGCTTGAAGGAGCCGTCCTCGCTGAGGTGGACCATCTCCTTCATGATCCGGTCGAAGTGAACCGGCTTTCCGTACGGGGCGAGGCCCATGACCTTGTACTCGGCGCTGTTGACCTTGAAGCCGAGGTAGTAGGTGAAGGCGCTGTAGAGCAGCCCCAGGCTGTGCGGGAAGCGGAGCTCCTTGAAGAGCGTGATGTCCGTTCCCTTGCCCACCCCGTACGAAGCGGTCGCCCACTCGCCCACGCCGTCCACGGTGAGGATCGCCGCCTCCTCGAAGGGGGAGGGGAGGAAGCACGAGGCGGCGTGACTCATGTGGTGCTCCGCGAAGAGGATCGGCCCCTTGTAGGGCTTGAGCTCCTTGCGGATGATCGACGGCACCCAGAGCTTCTCGTGGAGCCAGACGGGCATCGCCTTCCGGAAGGACTGGAATGACCTCGGGAAGGTGGCGACGTAGGTGGCGAGCATGCGCTCGAACTTCAGGAGGGGCTTGTCGTAGAAACCGACCGCGTCGAGCTCCTCGGGCCGGACGCCGGCCTCGTGCAGGACGTACTGGATGGCCCGGTGGGGAAAGTCGGAGTCGTGCTTCTTGCGCGAGAACCGCTCCTCCTGGCCCGCCGCGACCACGACACCGTCCTTCAGGAGGGAAGCGGCGGCGTCGTGATAGAAGCAGGAGATCCCGAGGACGTAGGTCGAGGAAGAGGCCATCAGAACTGGTGGCGGGCGGCGCGCTCGGGGCCGAGCGGGTTCGGCTCGTGCGCGCGCCAGAAAGAGGGCTCGGGAGCGAGCCGGCGGTCGAGGGGATCGTGGCCGAAGAGCCGCATGACGAGGCCGACCGGGCCCACCGAGAAGACGTAGATGATCGCGAGGAGGAGGGCCGTCCACACCTTCCCGATGCCCTGGAAGAAGGCGGTCCAGCGGGCGTAGGCGCGGGACTTCGGGGCGAAGCGCCGGAAGCCGAGCTCCACCAGGACCACGATCGAGGCGAGGGCCAGAACCTTCCAGCGCAGGGGCAGGGCGGCGAACCACCCCACGGCGTCCGACAGGCTCAAGTGGCTGAAGCTCCTCCAGATAACAGCCATTGATCATAAGGTCCGCGGCCTCACGGGTCAACGTGGGCCCCGGGGCTATAATCCGGGCGTGGCGAGAGAGCCGCGGGACGACACGCCCCGGGTCGTGCCGGAGGTGCGCTCGGACCTGCTGCGCGGCCAGCTGCGCCGCTGGACCGACCATGTAACAGCGGCGGGGAGGGTCGCCGAGCTCTTCGAGCTCGAGATGTGGCTCCGCAGCTTCGAGCGGTTCTTCCGGGTCGGCGCCCGGCCCCTGTCAGACCGCGAGCGCCGCGCCCTCGCGCTGCGCAACTGGTCGGAGGAGCTGCGGCTCGTGGACAACGCGCTCATGCGCGTCGTCCATCTCTCGAGCTCGATCCTGACCGAGGAGCGGGTCGGCCTCTCGCGCTTCGACCACTACGTGGAGTCGAGCCTGGCCCTCGAGGAGGGGCTCGACCCCTACATCGAGAAGCTCGTCCGGCACACGACGCCGGAGACGGCGCTCACCCTGCTGCGCGAGTCGTTCGAGGACCTCCACCTGTTGCTCCTCGACCTCGTGAAGCTGTCGCGGCTGCCCTACTCGACCTTCCAGGCGGTGGGCAAGATCCTCTTTCGCGAGGTCCGGCGCAGCGACCTCGTGGCGATGCTCATCGACAAGAAGTTCAAGCCGGTCCACGACCGCATCCGCAACCGGCCGGTGAGCCGGATCATCCGGGGGATCCCCGACCCGGGGGAGCGACGGCAGGCGGCCAAGGTGTTCCTCGAGCTCTTCCGCCTGCTGCACTACCTCGAGTACGCCGACCCCGGGCGGCTGCCCGAGGAGCAGCTGCGCGACACGATCCTCATTTTCTCGCTCGTCGTCTCCGAGACGCGCCTCATCCTCGCCTACGTCGAGAAGAAGGTCCTCAAGGGCCGTGACACCTCGCTCCCGCTCTACCAGGTCTACGACTCGTTCGTCTACTGCATCCCCCTCGAGCTCAAGAAGGTCGTCAACACGGAGCTCACCGACATCTCGGTCACCCGGCAGTCGGAGAGCGTGCGGACGCGCGTCGAGAACAGCCACGGGATCCTGAAGGACTGCTTCCAGCAGTCGGTCGTGCAGCTCGGCCAGGCGCTCGACCCCTCGATCAACGGGGGGCGGATCTTCCCCGACTTCATGGCCCGCCGCGAGCAGTCGCTGAAGCTGCGGGACGGCCTGGTGGCGGCCATCCGCTCGCTGCGCGAGTTCCAGCAGGCGAAGGACGAGGCCTCGGCGGCCCGCATGAAGGAGAAGGTCTCCGAGTTCTACGACCACCACATCAAGTACCTGATGTACCGGGACTGGTCGGGGTTCGAGCTGTTCTACATCGAGATACTGAAGTGCGGCAGCCTCCCCGCGCTCCAGCAGATCGCGCACCGGTTCGAGACGTTCCTGGTCACCCTGCTGCGCGAGGTGCAGAAGCGCTCCATCCTGCAGGGGGCGCCTCTCCGCGAGGACTTGCAGGGCATCCTCGGCGCGTGACCCTGCCCGATCGTGCCTCGGTCCGTGCTCTCCTCCTCGACGCCGGGGGCGTCCTCGTGCGGCCGAGCTTCGCGAGAGTGGCGGAGGCGCTGCGAGCCCGCGGGGTGGCGGCCGACCCGGGCGCGCTCGCCGCGGCCGAGCCCCGGGCGAAGAAGGCGCTCGACCGGCCCCCGTCCCCGGGCTTCGCGACGGACGCGGAGCGGGGCTGGCACTACTTCAACCTGGTCCTCGACGAGGCGGGTATCGCCCGCTCGGCGGCGACCGACGCGGCCCTCCTCGACCTGAAGGCGTGGCACGACCGGCACTGCCTGTGGGAGGACGTTCCGGAGGGAGTTCGGCCGAGCCTCGAGCGGTTCCGGGCGGCGGGCCTCCGGCTCGCCGTGGTGTCGAACAGCAACGGCACCCTCCGGCGGCTCCTCGACCGGCTGGGCCTCGCTCCCGCCTTCGAGGTGATCCTGGACTCGGCGGTGGAGGGGGTGGAGAAGCCGGACCCCCGGATCTTCCACCTCGCCCTGGAGCGGCTGGGGGAGGAGGCGGGGACGGCTGTGCACGTGGGGGACATCTACCATGTGGACGTGACCGGGGCCCGGGCGGCCGGGGTCCGGCCGGTCCTGCTGGACGAGGCGGGGCTCTACCCGGACGCCGACTGCCCCCGGGTGCGGTCGCTCGCGGAGTTGGCCGGCCACCTCGCCCCGCCGGGGGGCGAGGAGTGACATTTCTGCTAAACTCCCGGCCGGCACGATGAGCGCGGAGAAAGACTCCTTCGCCCGGTTCCTGAAGCGCTTCCCCAAGGGGACCGTCCTCTTCAACGAGGGGGACGAGGGCGAGGAGATGTACATCATCCGCTCAGGGCAGGTGGCCATCAAGAAGCGGGTGCCCCACGGCGAGATCGTCGTGGCCCTGCTGGAGAAGGGCGACTTCTTCGGCGAGATGGCCTTGCTGGAGCGCATCCCGCGGACCGCCGGCGCCGAGATGGTGGAGGACGGGAACCTCATCGTCATCGGCAGCGACATCTTCGGCGAGATGGTCAAGAGCAACCCGGAGATCGCCGTCCGGATGCTCCGGAAGTACTCGCTCCGGCTCCGGGAGACGACGAAGCAGATCGAGGAGCTGGCGGCGAAGGCCGAGAGGGCCGCGCCGATGGCGGGGCTCACCGGGGCCACGGTGGAGCGGTCGGAGCAGGAGCCCGCCAAGCCGGCGGCCCCGCAGCAGGTCGAGGCGCTCGCCTACTTCATCTCGAAGGCGAGCGGGAACGTGTTTCCGGTGTTCAAGCCCGACTCGCTCATCGGTCGCTACGACTCGGTGACCGGCCAGACGCCCGAGGTGGACCTGACCCACGAGGACTCGGCGCGCAACATCTCGCGGCGGCACGCCCGCGTCGTGGTGAAGGAAGGCAAGCCCTTCGTGGCCGAGGAGATCGGGACCATGAACGGCACGTACCTCAACGGGCAGAGGCTGGCGACCGGGGTGCTGACCCCCATCAAGGACGGCGACGAGCTGACGCTGTGCCGGCTCGGCCTCACCTTCCGTCTCTCGTCGCCCCCCGCCTAGTCCCCGCCCGGTCCCGTCCGCCCTTCTCGGATCGCCTCGTCGATCGGCCGTGGCTCCCAGCCCAGCTCGCGCCGCGCCCGCGTCGAGTCGAGCGAGACGTCGGCCGCGCGGCGGTCGGGCCCGCCGTACTCGGACTGGCGGGCCGCCTGGACGGACGCCTCCGGGAGGCCGAACGCCCGCGCGACGCGCAGGCCGAGCTCGTGACGGCTCAGGCGCTCGGGTCCGCCCAGGTGGAAGCGCCCCGCGCCGCCGCGCTCGAGCAGCCGCCCCACGGCGTCGGCCACGGACTCCGGGTCCACGGGCGTGCGGTGCTCGTCCGTGAAGAGGCGCAGGGGACGGCCGGCGCGCAGGGCCCACGCCACCGACTCCGTCGAGGTGCCGCGGGCCCCGTGACCGCGGCCGAGGACGAGGGCCACGCGCGCGACGGCCGCCGAAGGGCAGGCGGAAAGCACCGCCTCCTCGCCGGCGAGTTTGGTCCGCCCGTACACGCTCACCGGGCCGGTCGGGTCGTCCTCCCGGACGAAGGCCCGCTCGCCGCCGAAGACGAGGTCGGTCGACAGGGCGACGAGGCGTAGCCCCCGCTCGCGGCAGAGCCGGCCGAGGGTGCCGGGGAGGCGGACGTTGACCCGCTCCGCCTCGTCCGGCCGCTCCTCGCACCGGTCGGTCCGGCCGAGGACGGCCGCGTGCACGACGGCGTCGGGCCGCAGGGCCCCGAAGAGGCGGGTGAGGGCCTCGTTGTCCGTCAGCTCGACGAGGACGGGCCGGGGGCCCGAAGGGGGAACG
>JBGPQQ010000093.1:0-9227 GCA_041489115.1 Vicinamibacteria bacterium
CCTGGAGCCCCACGATTCCCGCGGTCGCGTCGGCGAGATACAGCAGCGTCTTCGAGTCGCGCGAGAAGGTGAAGTGCGTGTCTGAGCGCGGAACGATCCGCTGCCCCGGCGGGAGATCGATCGTGAAGCGCACGACGCGCGGCGGGGCCGCCGGCACGGCGCTCCGCCAAGTCCAGATCCCGAGAGCGATGGCCCCAATCGCGAGACCCGTCGCGACACCGGCCAGTAGCGGCTTGCCAGCGCGACGCTGCCGGGGCACCGTCACGGTTGCGGCCACGCGTCCGGCGAGCGTGCCGGAAATGTGCAGCCGCCATGTCGCGAGGTCCTGCGCCAGATCGCGGGTAGCGGCGAATCGTCCGGAGGGCTCTTTCACCAAGAGCCGCTCCACGATCAGTCGCACGGGCATGGGCACCGATGGCGCGGCCTTCTCCAGCGGCTCCGGCTCTTCGCGGATGATCGCCGTCAATGTCTCGGCGACCGTGTTGCCTCTGAATGGCCGCGCCCCGGTCAGCATCTCGTACAGGACGATTCCGAGGGAAAACTGGTCCGAGCGGAAGTCGACGGCCTGCCCGCTCGCCTGCTCGGGAGACATGTAGGAGATGGTTCCCACGACGCCGCCCCTCTCGGTGAGCGCCTCCGCGGTGGGGGAGCTCGTGAAGCTCGGGTCGGACGGAAGAGCGCTCTGGCGCGCGAGGCCGAAGTCGAGGAGCTTGGCGCGGCCGTCCTTCGTCAGGAAGATGTTCTCGGGCTTGACGTCGCGGTGGACGATTCCCTTCTCGTGGGCCGAGGCGAGGGCGTCGGCGAGCTGAGCGGCGAGGTCGAGGGTTCTCTTCAGCGGGACCGTGCCCCGGGCGAGCGCGCCTCGCAGCGACTCTCCCTCCAGCAGCTCGGCGACGGCGTAGCGAATGCCGTTCTCTTCTCCGATGTCGAAGAGGGCGAGGATGTTCGGGTGTGAGAGGGCACTCACGGCCCTGGCCTCGCGCTCGAAACGGGCGAGGGCGTGCGGGTCGCCGGCGACTGCGTCGGGGAGGACCTTGATCGCCACGTCGCGCCCGAGCCGCGAGTCGCGGGCGCGCCAGACCTCGCCCATTCCTCCCGCCCCGAGGCGAGAGAGAACCTCGTAAGGACCCAGGCGGGTGCCGGAGGAGAGAGCCACTATTTGTCTCGAGGTGTGACTTCCGAGGAGATGATAAGGAGTCTGATTCCCCGCCGCAAGGCCGACGGCGGTTGACGGGCCCACGTGGGCGGGAGCGGAGGCCTCAGCTGACGAAGCGGTAGCCCATGCGGTGGACGGTCACGATGTGCTCGGGCTTGGCGGGGTGGCGCTCGAGCTTCTGCCGGAGCGAGGCCACGTGGACGTCCACCGTCCTCGTCTGGAGGACGCCGGGGTAGCCCCAGACCTGCTCGAGCAGCTCGCCGCGCGCCACGAGGGCGCCCCGGTGCTCGATGAAGTACCGCAGCAGCTTGAACTCGAGGCTCGAGAGATCCACGGGCGCCCCGCCGCGCAGGACCTCCGCGCGGCGGAAGTCCACGCGCACGTCGCCGAACGAGAACGCACCGGACGCGGCCGGCGGAGCAGCCCGCCGCCGGCGGAGCACCGCCTCGATGCGGGCCAGCAGCTCCATCATGTCGAAGGGCTTCGGCACGTAGTCGTCGGCCCCGAGCTTCAGCCCCAGCACGCGGTCGATGACCTGGCCGCGGGCGGTGAGCATGAGCACCGGCGTCTCCACGCGCTGCTGCCGCAGGTCGCGCAGCACGTCGAAGCCGCCCTTCCCGGGCAGGGCGACGTCGAGCAGGACGATGTCGAAGGACCCGTCCCGGGCGAGCCGGAGCCCCTCCTCGCCGGTCTCGGCCGAAGCGACCTCGTAGCCCTCGGCGCGGAGCCGGTCGGTGAGCGTCAGCACGAGGGTGGGCTCGTCCTCGACCACGAGCACGCGGGGGCTCACGGCTTCCTCTCCCCGGCGGCGACGGGCAGATCGAGGACGACGGCCGTGCCTCCGCCCTCGCGGCCCTCCGCGTGGACGCGGCCCCCGTGCGCGCGCACGACGTGCCGGACGAGGCTCAGGCCGAGGCCGCTGCCGGGCGTCGCGTTCCGCTCCGCCGCCGGGCCGCGGTAGAAGGGCGCGAAGACCTGCTCGCGCTCGTCGCGCAGGATGCCGGGGCCGCGGTCCTCGACGCGCACCACGATGGTCCGCCCGTCCGGCCGTGCCGAGGCGCGCACGGCGATCCACTGCCCGGCCGCGGCGAACTTCACCGCGTTGGCCACGAGGTTGGCGAGGGCGCGGCGGAGCGCGGCCGCGTCCCCGCGGACCTCCGGCAGGTCCGGAGAGACATCGCGCTCGACCGTCATCCCGGCCTGCTCGAGCGCGAGGCGGTGGTCGCGCAGGACCTCGTCGACGAGGGCGGCGACCGACAGGGGCTCGGAGGCGTAGGCGCGGCTGCCCGACTCGATGCCGGCGAAGTCCAGCACCTGGGCCACGAGGGCGGTGAGCCGGCCGCCTTCCTTCTCGATGAGGCCGCCGTAGCGTCGCACCTGGGCGGGATCGGTCACGATGCCGTCGGCCAGGTTCTGGCCGGCGGAGCGGATTGCCGCGAGCGGGGTGTTGAGCTCGTGGGTGACGCCGGCCACGAGCTCCATCTGCTGCCGCGCGAGGCGCCGGGCCCTCTGGGCGCCCGTGGCCAGGAGGACCGCGGTAGCGCCGAGCAGCGCGAGGACGCCGAGGCCGGCCGCGAGATTGCCACGGCGCACCCGCGCCACGGCCTCCTCCAGCGATCCACCGCGATGCCGTGCCACGAGCAGCCACGGGCTCTCGTTCGGGGGCCGCATCGCCTCGCGACCGCGACCGTCGGGCGGTCGCTCGCCGAGGCGGGGGCCGGGGCCGAGGTCGGGTCGGTCGCCTCCGAGCCTTCCGCCGTGGCCGGGGAGGCTGCGCTGCACGTCGCCGGGCCGGGGGGGGCCGACCCCGTCCGCCGGGTCGGTCGAGAAGACGACGGAGCGATCGGCCCTCCGCACGACGGCCACCACGAACTCGCTCTCCGCGAGGGGTCCGAAGTGCGCCTCGGCGAGCTGGGGGAGGAGCTGCTCGCGCAGGTAGCCCAGGTCGAGCTGCAGGAGGACGACGCCCGCAACGCGGAAGGGTCCCCACCGCGGCCCCGGCGGGCCGTCGCCGCGCGCGTCCACGAGAGGGAAGGGCAGGGCCAGCGGGCGATCGAGGAGCGAGCCCGGCCGGACGAAGAACCCTTCCCGGCCGCCTGGCGCCGCCTGCAGCCGCTGCCGCAGCGGCTCGAGCTCCGGCGTCCAGGGGACCTCGTGGAAGGCGCTGCCGCCCGCGGCACAGGCCTCGAGCGTGGCCTCGCCCGACGTCGCGCGCGTGGCGAGCAGCACGGCCGAGAGGAGCTCCGCGTGCTCGCTGGTCCGCCACGCCGCGAGGCGCCGCAGGAGGAGGGCGCGCCGGTCCCCGGCCGGCGGCCCCGGCTCCATGCGGAAAAAGGCGGCCAGGACCTGGCCGATCTCGCGATCGAACGCGCTCGTGAACCTCCACGCCGAGCGCTCGAGCTGCGCCTGGCGCCGCTCGGCCTCGGCCCGGCCGATCTCGGAGGTCCAGCGGTACTGCAGCATCGCGAGCACGACGAGCAGCGCGGTGAGCGCGGCGAGGGTCAGCCACAGCCCGCGGTCTCTCGCCTTCCAGTCCACGACGTGAGTGTAGCAGCGGCTCCGAGGCCTCCCGACGTCTTCGAACACGCCATTTACATCCCTTACAGCGAGATTGCGGCGCCATGAAGACTGCGCGCGCGGCGCGTCCCATCTTCTGGAGTGAGGCGGCCGGTCCCGGCCGCTCGAGATGCGGAGGGGATCGAGATGCAGAAGACGACCCTGGCGGTTCTGGGAGGCGCGGCCCTCGCGCTCGTCCTCGCGGCGGCGGCGAGCGCGCAGCCGCCCGCGCCGGAAGGGCCCGGGGGCATGGGCCCGCGGATGGGACGGGTGGAGGGCATGGGCCGCTTCCTCGGCCTCAGCGCGCAGCAGAAGGACCAGGTGCGGAAGCTGATGGACGAGCGGCGCGCGGAGCACGAGGCGCTGCGGGAAAGGCTCGCGAAGAACCGGGACGAGCTGCAGCAGGCGCTGGTGAGCGCCAACCCCGACCCGGCCGCGGTCGGAGAGCTCGCCATCGAAGGCCACCGCCTGCACGAGCAGGGACGCGCGCTCCGCGAGGCGCAGGACAAGGCGGTCCGGGCTCTCCTGACCCCGGAGCAGCAGGTCAAGTTCGACGCGATGAAGGCGCTGCGCGACGAGGGCATGGGCGGGGGACCGCCGATGGGCCGCCGCGGCATGCCGCCCCATGGCGGGCCGGGGTGGCAGCGTCAGTGATCGCGAGCGCGCGGCAGAGGGCGCGTCGAGCCGTACTGCGCCTGAGCCTCACCGGGTCGCAGGCGGAGACGGTGGGCCGGCTGCTCCGGGACGACCGCCGGCAGCTGGAGGCGGCGAAGGAGCTGCTCCAGGAGTGCCGCCGCGAGCTGAGCGAGGCGCTGGCCGGGCCCGTCCCGGACTCGGCCGAGGTCCTGGAGCTGACGCTGCAGGAGCGGCTGCTGCAGGGCCGGGAGCGCGCCCTGTCCGCGCGGCTGGAGTCGGAGCTGGAGAGGCTCCTGAGGCCGGAGCAGGCGCGCAGACTCCGCGCGCTCCCGCCGGCCTCGGTCGGCGCCCTGCTCGGGCGCATCTGCGCCTGAGCCGGGCGGCTCAGCCGTCGCGCTCGACCGCCGCCCCCAGGGCGCGGAGGCGTTCGACGAGCCGGGCGTAGCCCCGCTCGATCGTCTCCAGGGGCTCGACGCGGCTCGCGCCGTCGGCGGCCAGGGCCGCTACCACCAGGGCCATCCCGGAACGGATGTCGCGGCTGTCGAGGGCGCGGCCGCGCAGGCGGCGCGGCCCCGTCACCACGATGCGGTGCGGGTCGCACAGGAAGAGGTCGGCCCCCATGCCGCTCAGCTGCTCGAGGGCGAAGAGCCGGAGCTCGTAGAGCCAGTCGTGGATGAGCGTGCTCCCGCGCGCCTGCGTCGCGAGCACGGTCACGAGGCTCACCATGTCGCTCGGGAAGCCGGGCCACACGGCGGTGGTCACGCGGCCCGCGCCCTCCAGATCGGACTCGCGCACGAGGAGCCGCTGGTCGCCCATCTCGCAGCGTACGCCGAAGCGGGAGAGCACGGCCACGATCGGCTCCAGGTCGACGGCCCGGGCGCCCCGGACCTCGACCTCGCCCCCCGTCGCGGCAGCGGCGACCGCCCAGCTGCCGGCCTCGATGAAGTCGCCGTCGATCCGGTGCGCCGCGCCCGACAGGCGGGGGACGCCGGCCACGCGCAGGGTGCTCGAGCCCTCGCCGCCGACCTCGGCTCCCATGCGCCGCAGAAAGCGGGCGAGCTCCGCGACGTGCGGCTCGCCGGCGGCGTTCCGGATCTCGGTCGTGCCGGTGGCGGTGACCGCCGCGAGCAGGGCCGTCTCGGTGGCGGTCACGGAGGCCTCGTCGAGGTAGAAGGACGCCCCGTGGAGGCCCTCCGGGGCCGTGAGGCCGCGGCCCCCGGGCACCTCGGGAAACGCTCCGAGAGCGGCGAGGGCCCGGTAGTGCGTGGCCACGGAGCGCCGGCCGGGGAAGTCGCCGCCGGGCTCGCCGACCCCCGCGCGGCCCCCCCGGGCGAGGAGCGGCGCGATGAGGAGTACCGAGCCCCGGATGCGCGCCACGAGCGCGGGGTCGGGATCGGTGGTGCGGAGATCACGGCAGCGGACGCGCAGCGTCGAGGTGCCGATGCCATCGACCTCCGCCCCGAGACCCTGGAGGAGCCGGCACATCGCCTCGACGTCGCGGATGCGCGGCGCATTCTCGAGGACGCACTCCTCCGTCGTGAGCAGACAGGCGGCCAGGATCGGCAGGGCCGCGTTCTTGTTGCCTTCGACCTCGACGACACCCGACAGACGGTGGCCGCCCTCGACGATCAGGCCGGCCATCAGAGGAACTCCCCGAGCCGCACGATCTCCTCCTCCAGGACGACGCCGAAGCGTGCGGCCACGGCTTCCCGCATCCGATCGACGAGCGTCGCCACGTTGCGCGCGGTGGCGCCGCCCTCGTTGACCACGAAGTTCGCATGCACGGTCGAGACCCGCGCCCGGCCGCAGGCGGCGCCCTTGAGGCCGGCAAGCTCCACGAGCGCCCCCGCCGAGCAGGGCACGCCCGGTGGGAGACGGACCCTCGCCGGGTCCGGGTTCTGGAAGACGCAGCCGGCGCTCGGAAGCGCGAGAGGCTGGGTCCGCTTCCGGAACGCGAGAGACCGCCGCGCCACCGTCCGGAGGACGTGAGGCTGGCCCTCGTCCACGCGGAACGTCGCGCGCAGGGTCACTTCGCCCGTGCGTTGGAGCCGGCTCCGGTCGTAGCCGAACTCCATCTCGGCGGCGTCCAGCGCGCGTACGGTGCCGTCGGGCGCGGCGACCTCCAGCGAGGCCACGCTCTCGGAGATCAGCCGGCCCTGGAAGTGAGCGTTGCCGTGGATGGCGCCCCCGACAGTTCCGGGGGTGCCGGCCCACTCGGCCAGACCGGCCAGGGCGTGGGCGATCGTGTAGCGGACGAGCCCGTTCATCGTCACGCCGCCCTCGGCGCACACGCGGTCGGGGGAGGCCGTCTCGACCCGGCCGACGCGCCAGCGCACCACGAGGCCGCGGATCCCGCCGTCGCCGACGAGGACGTTCGACCCCCCGCCGAGCCAGGTCAGCGGGACACCAGCCTCGCACGCGAGGCGCAGGGCGAGAAGCGCCTCGTCGGCCGATCGCACGTCGGCCAGGAGGTCGGCCGGACCCCCGATGCGGAACGTCGTGAGCGGGCCGAGGGGCGCGCGCTCGCGCACGCGGTCCGTTCCCACCGCGGCGCGGAGGGCGCGGGCAAGGTCCACCGGGGCATGCTACCGCATGGACGGCGCGTCGAGGCACGCCGGACGTACAATCGCCCCCCGGAGGTCCATCATGGGACTGCGAAAGCGCGCCCTCCGGCTCGCGAGCCGCGCTCTCCTCACGCTCTTCGCCCTCGGCGTCACGGCTGCCTCGGTTGCCGGAGACTGGCCCGCCCCGGGCGAGCGGAGGGTGAGCTTCGACACCGCCTGGCGCTTCCAGAAGGGCGACGTGGCCGGGGCCGAGAAACCCGGCTTCGACGACGGCGGCTGGCGTGTGCTCGACCTGCCGCACGACTGGGCGATCGAGGGGCCGTTCGATTCGAAGATCAACCCCCACACCGGAGCGCTGCCGTTCTTCGGGGCGGCCTGGTACCGCAAGCGCTTCGAGGTGCCCTAGTCGGCCCGGGGCCGGTTCTACGCGATCGAGCTCGACGGGGCGATGTCGAATGCCACCGTCTTCCTGAACGGCCATGAGCTCGGCGGCCGCCCCTATGGCTACATCGGCTTCTCGCTCGACCTGACCACCCACCTCCGCTTCGGCGGGGCGAACGTCCTGGCCGTCCGGCTCGCGCCCGAGCCGGAGTCCTCGCGCTGGTACCCCGGCGCCGGCCTCTACCGGCACGTCTGGATCGAGGCGACCGGCGCGGTGCACGTCGCGCGCTGGGGCACGTACGTGACCACGCCGGCCGTCTCTGACGCCGAGGCGACCGTCTCGATCCGCACGGAACTGCGCAATCGCGAGGCGCAGCCGGTGCGTGTCACGCTGGAGACGGCGATCCTCTACGCGGACGGCCGCGAGGTGGCGCGGAGCACGTCGGGGCCGACCGTCCCCGCCAGCTCGACCGGCGTGGTGGAGGCCCGGATCGCCGTCCCCCGGCCCACGCGCTGGGACCTCGACCGACCCTATCTCTACACCGCGGTCAGCACGGTGAAGCGCGGGGACGTCGCCCTCGATCGCTACGCGACGCCCTTCGGCATCCGCACGATCGAGTACGGCCCCGGCAAGGGCTTCCTGCTGAACGGTCGCCGGGTCCAGTTCAAGGGCGTGTGCAACCACCACGACCTCGGCGCGCTCGGCACCGCCGTGAACCGCCGGGCGACCGAGCGCCAGCTCGAGATCCTCGAGAGGATGGGCGCGAACGCGATCCGCACGAGCCACAACCCGCCCTCGCCCGAGCTGCTGCAGGCCGCCGACCGCATGGGATTCCTCGTCATGGACGAGGCCTTCGACATGTGGGGCATGACGAAGGTCAGGAACGGCCACGGAAAGTACTTCGGGGAGTGGGGCGAGCGCGACCTCCGGGACATGATCCGCCGGGATCGCAACCACCCGAGCGTCGTGCTGTGGAGCATCGGGAACGAGATCCTCGAGCAGGAGAAGGAGGACGGCTGGAAGGTGGCGAAGCGCCTCACCGACATCTGCCACGAGGAGGACCCGACGCGGCCCGTCACCGCCGGCTTCAACCAGCCCGAGAACGCGATCAAGAACAAGCTGGCCGACCAGGTGGACACCCCCGGCTTCAACTACGGGGTCCGCCAGTACGCGAAGATCCTGGCCGAGCACCCGGGCTGGACGATCGTGGGCGCGGAGACGGCGTCGTGCGTCAGCTCCCGCGGCGTCTACCACCTCCCGATCGAGAAGTACGAGAAGCACCCCTCGCTGCAGCTCACGAGCTACGACGTGATCGCGCCGCGCTGGGCGTACTGTCCCGACGTGGAGTTCGCCGGGCTCGAGGCCTCGCCGGCGGTGCTCGGCGAGTTCGTGTGGACGGGCTTCGACTACCTCGGCGAGCCGACCCCCTACTTCGCGTGGGATCAGCCCCGCGACGAGAAGGACTGGCCGGCGCGCAGCTCCTACTTCGGGATCGTCGACCTCGCCGGCTTCCCGAAGGACCGCTTCTACCTCTACCAGAGCCAGTGGACGAAGGAGCCGATGGTGCACGTGCTGCCGCACTGGAACTGGGCCGGGCAGGAGGGCCGGCCGATCCCGGTGATGGCCTACACGAACGCCGCGGAGGTGGAGCTCCTCCTGAACGGCCGCTCGCTCGGCCGGAAGAAGAAGGGCGAGCCCTTCGTGATCCCGGTGGGGCAGAAGATCAGCGACGACCTCCGGTTCACGACGAAGTACCGCCTGGTCTGGGAGGTCCCGTACGCCCCGGGCACGCTGAAGGCCATCGCCTACGCCGGCGGCAAGCCGGTCGCGACCACGGAGGTGAAGACGGCGGGCGCGCCGGCGCGGGTGGCGCTCGCGCCGGACCGGCCGGCGATCCACGCCGACGGCGAAGACCTGTCGTTCGTGACCGTTC
>JBGPQQ010000094.1:0-9189 GCA_041489115.1 Vicinamibacteria bacterium
ACGCGCGGGTTGAGGACGACGCGGCCCGTCGCCGCCTCGGTCACGCGGGCGGTCACGCGGACGCGGTCACCCAGGCTCTGGTAGGCACCGCTCACGACACTGTGGGCCCCTACCTCGCGTCCGACGCGCACCGCGAGCGCGGGGTCGTCCGCGTCCGCGGAGAGCCCCATCTCGCGGAGGACCTCGAGGATCCTCTCGCGGGAGACGACGGCGAGGCCGGGCACCCCGGCGAGGCCGGCGCTCACCGTCTCGGCGAGGCCCGTCCCCAGCCACGCGTCCTCCGGCCGGCCGGTGATGTTGGCGAAGCCCGTCACCGCCACCGTGTGGTCGCGGCCCGGGGCCAGCGCCGGGGCGTTCCCGGCCTGGAGCGATTCGAGATCGCGCAGCACCTCGCGCATGCCTCCGGGGCGGCGCTCGGGGTCCTTCTCGAGCATCCGCGCGACGAGCTGGAAGAGGCCGGCCGCGAGCGGCCCCTCCGTGGACGGTGGCGGCGGGTCCTGCGTGAGGATCGCCTCGACGAGCTCGACGGCGTTCTTCCCCTCGAAGGGACGCCGCCCCGCGAGGAGCTCGTAGAGCAGCACCCCGAGCGAGAACACGTCGCTCCGGGCGTCGATCGCGTGCCCGCGGGCCTGCTCCGGCGACATGTAGGCGAGCGTCCCCACGATGGCGCCCTCCAGCGCGCCGTGGTTCCCGCTCCAGGTGGCGGACTCCTCGTGCGCGGGCGGGGCGAAGCGGGCGAGGCCGAAGTCGAGCACCTTGACGAGACCGCGCTCGTTCACCATCACGTTGCCGGGTTTCACGTCCCGGTGGACGACGCCGTGCTCGTGCGCGTCGGCGAGCGCCTCCGCCACCTGGCGGGCGATGGGCAGGATCGACGCGGCGCCCATCCGCCCGCCCTCCAGCAACTTCGAGAGCGTCTGCCCCTTCACGTGCTCCATCGCGATCCAGGCGGCCTTCCTCCCCTCGTGCTCCGTCTCCCCCACGTCGTAGACGACCGCCACGTTCGGGTGGTTGAGCGAGGAAGCCACGCGGGCCTCGCGCACGAGGCGCGCCGCCGCTTCCGCGTCGCCCGCGCTCGCCGCCGGCAGCATCTTCAGGGCCACGAGGCGGTGGAGGCGCGTGTCCTCGGCGAGCCAGACCTCGCCCATCGCGCCGGAGCCGAGCCGCTCCCTCAGCCTGTAGTGCGCGACGGTCTCCGGGGACATGGGGCGGCCCCATTATGGGGCCGCCGCGTGGTCGGGGGTGGGGCCCTCAGGCCCAGGGCAGGGTCGAGTTCGCGAACCCCACTCGGCCCTTCAGCAGGTGGTAGACGTACGCTCCCAGGCAGAACCGGCCGAAGAGGAGCGCCGAGAAGGCCACGACCAGCATTGCCTCCAACCCCCAGGCGAGCGGCATCGGCCCGTGGACGAGGGCGAGGCCGGCGCCGAGGTTGAAGGCCGCGGCCATGCCCTGCGCCATCCGCCGGGGGCCCGGCGCCGGGACGAGCGGTGCGCGTCCGCTCGGTCGGGCGATCCAGTGGTTGTAGGCCAGCTCGAAGGGGTTCAGGCCGGGGACGAGCGTGTTCCACCAGAGGACGGCGGAGGTCAGGAGATGAAGCCCGGCCGAGAGCGGCACGGAGACGACCTGAAGGGCGATCGCGACGAGGATGGCCGGGAAGACGATGCGGGGCTGGAAGTAAAGCCCCTCGAAGTGCATGTCGCAGGCATCGGCAGGCTCCTCGGCGAAGCCCTGCTGCTTCATGAAGTTCGTGACGGCGCGGCTCGGCATGACTCGGCTCCCGTGAAGGGGGCGGGGCGGGCCCTCTTCGACTGTAGAAGGACGGCGAGCCGACTTCAAGGGAATTCCCGGTTCGGACGCGATCAGGCGTCGAGGAAGACCCGGACGCTCCGCGGCCGCAGGTACAACCGCTCGCCGAGCTGCGGCCGCAGCGTCTCGTGGCGGTCCCGCGGGATCTCGACCTGGAGCACGGCGCCGTCCGCGCCCTCCAGCTCGAGCCGCACCACGGCCCCCGCCGGCGTCGCGTGGCGCAGCGTGGCCCAGAAGCCGCCCCCCGCCTCCTCCGAGCGTTCGACGTCGAGGTCGTACGGCCGGGTGAAGCCCGCCGCGGCCCGCTCCTCGGCGTGCGGGTGCTCCGGGTAGTCGAGGGCGAGCGGCCCGAGGAGCGCCTTGCCGTCCTGCACGCGGCCGTGGAAGACGTTCACGTTGCCCATGAAACGGATGACGAACGGGGTGGCCGGTCGGTCGAAGATCTCCTCCGGCGTGCCGATCTGCTCGACCCGGCCCTGGTTCATCACCACCACGCGGTCGGCCACCTCGAGCGCCTCCTCCTGGTCGTGGGTCACGAACACGCTGGTGAGGCGGATCTCGTCGTGCAGCCGCCGCAGCCAGCGGCGCAGCTCCTGGCGGACCTTGGCGTCGAGCGAGCCGAACGGCTCGTCGAGGAGGAGGACGCGCGGCTCCACGGCGAGGGCGCGGGCGAGAGCCACGCGCTGCCGCTGGCCGCCCGAGAGCTCGCTCGGGAGGCGCGTCGCGAGCCAGTCGAGCTGCACGAGCTTCAGGAGCCCCATCACCTTCTCGCGGATCACAACCTCCCGGGGCCGGGTGTCGCGCGGGCGGACGCGCAGGCCGAAGGCCACGTTTTCGAAGACGCTCATGTGGCGGAAGAGCGCGTAGTGCTGGAAGACGAAGCCGACCCCGCGGTGGCGCACGTCCCGGCGGGTCGCGTCCTCGCCCTCGAACAGCACCTGGCCGGCGTCGGCCTTCTCGAGGCCGGCGATGATGCGGAGGAGGCTCGTCTTGCCCGAGCCCGAGGGGCCGAGGAGAGCCACCAGCTCGCCGGTCGGAACGGTCAGGCTGACGTCGTCGACGGCGACGAAGTCGCCGAACTTCTTCGTGACGTTGCGGACTTCGATGCTCATGGCTGAACCGCTCGCCCCGCGGGGCTGAAGGCCATTTCGCCCGCCGAGGGCTCGGCGACCTCGCCTCCGCCACGACGGCTCGTCCGCCACTCGATGAAGCTCTTGGCGACGAGGGTGACGAGGGCGAGGAAGGTGAGGAGGGAGGCCACCGCGAAGGCGGCCTGGAACTGGTACTCGTTGTAGAGGATCTCGACGTGGAGGGGCAGGGTGTTGGTCCGGCCCCGGATGTGCCCCGACACGACCGAGACCGCGCCGAACTCGCCCATCGCGCGCGCGTTGCAGAGAATGACACCGTAGAGGACGCCCCACTTCACGGCGGGCAGGGTGACACGGAAGAAGGTCTGCCAGCCGCCCGCGCCCAGGACGCGCGCGGCCTCTTCCTCCTCGGTGCCCGCGGCCTGCATCACCGGGATGAGCTCCCGCGCCACGAAGGGGAAGGTCACGAACACCGTGGCCAGCACGAGGCCGGGGACGGCGAAGACGATCTTCAGGTCGTGGGCCTCGAGCCACGGGCCGAGAGGGCTCTGTCGCCCGAAGAGGAGGATGAAGATCATCCCGGAGATCACGGGCGACACCGCGAAGGGCAGGTCGATGAGGGTGGTGAGCCCGCTCTTGCCGGGGAAGTCGAACTTGGCGATGCACCACGCGGCGGCGAGGCCGAAGACGAGGTTCAGGGGGACGGCGATTCCGGCGGTGAGGAGCGTGAGCTTCAGGGCCGAGAGGGCCATCGGCTCCCTGACGGCGTCGAGATAGGCCTGCCACCCCTTCGCGAACGCCTCCGCGAAGACGGCCGCGAGGGGAACCACGAGGAAGAGGACGAGGAAGACCAGGGCGGTCGCCGTGAGGGCGGCCCGCACCGCCGTCGGTTCGGTGAGGACGCGCGGTGCAGGGCCGCGGGCGTTGCGGGTGGCGGAGGCTCCGGCCATGGCGTTCCTACTCCGAGGTGAGGCGCGTGCTCCAGGCCTGGAGCCGGTTGATGGTGAGCAGGATGACGAAGGCGGCGGCGAGCGTGACCGCGGCGATCGCGGCCGCCCCGGCGTAGTCGTACTGCTCCAGCTTGGTGATGATGATGAGCGGCGTGATCTCCGTCTTCATCGGCATGTTCCCGGCGATGAAGACGACCGAGCCGTACTCCCCGAGGGCGCGGGCGAAGGCCAGCGCGAAGCCCGTGATCCAGGCCGGCAGCAGGGCGGGGAGGATCACGCGGAAGAACGTCTGGGCGCGGCCCGCCCCCAGGCTCGCCGCCGCCTCCTCCACCTCGGGGTCGAGGCTCTCGAGCACGGGCTGCAGCGTCCGCACCACGAACGGAAGGCCGATGAACGTGAGGGCGACCGCGACGCCCAGAGGCGTGAAAGCGACCCGCACACCCGCGGCCGCCAGGGGCTTGCCCAGCCACCCGGTCTCCGCGTAGAGCGTGGTGAGGGTGATCCCCGCCACCGCGGTGGGAAGCGCGAAGGGGAGGTCCACGAGGGCGTCCACGAGGCGGTGGCCGGGGAAGCGGTACCGGACGAGCACCCAGGCCACCACGAGACCGAAGAAGGCGTTGATGAGGGCGCCCGCGAGAGAGGCCCCGAACGTCAGCTTGTACGAGGCCACGACGCGGGGAGACGTGACGGCCGCCCAGAGGCCCTCGATCCCCAGCCCCGCGCTCCGGAAGAAGAGCGTCGAGAGGGGGACGAGCACGACCAGGGCCAGGTAGAACAGCGTGAATCCGAAGGTGAGCCCGAAGCCCGGCAGGACGCTGTGTCGTCGGCGCGGCAGCCGCATCGGCCTGATCATCTCCGAAAAACAGTTGGCGGTGGCGACCCGAGAGATATCACGGGCTGCGGAGCGAGCGCGATTCACTCGCGCGAAGCGTAGCGGGGGTCAAAGGGGGGCGCGGCACAGCGCCCCCCTAACGAGAGTAGATCTGGTCGAAGATCCCGCCGTCGGCGAAGTGAGTCTTCTGCGCGTTCTGCCAGCCGCCGAAGGTCTCGTCGATGGTGACGAGCTTCAGGTCGGCGAACCGGACCGGCGCCTTGGCGAGGGCGGCCTTGTCGCGCGGGCGGTAGTAGTGCTTCGCGGCCAGGGCCTGTCCCGCCGGGGAGTAGAGGTACTCGAGGTAGGCCTGCGCCACCGCGCGGGTGCCCTTCTTGTCGACCACCCTGTCCACGACCGCTACCGGCGGCTCGGCCAGGATGCTGAAGGGCGGGAACACGACGTCGACCTTGTCGGGGCCGAGCTCCTTGATCGAGAGGAAGGCCTCGTTCTCCCAGGCGAGGAGGACGTCGCCGATCCCGCGCTGGACGAACGTGTTCGTCGAGCCGCGGGCGCCGGAGTCCAGCACCGGGACGCGCTTGAAGAGCTGCGCCACGAACTCGCGCGCCTTCTGCTCGTTGCCTCCCGGCTGCTTCAGGGCCCAGGCCCACGCCGCGAGGTAGTTCCACCGCGCGCCGCCCGAGGTCTTGGGGTTCGGCGTGATCACGGTGACGCCGGGCTTGACGAGGTCGCCCCAGTCCTTGATGCCCTTCGGGTTCCCCTTGCGGACGAGGAAGACGATGGTCGAGGTGTAGGGGCAGCTGTTCTGTGGCAGGCGCTTCTGCCAGTCCTTCGCGAGGAGGCCGCTCTCGGCCACCGCGTCGACGTCGTAGGCGAGGGCCAGGGTGACCACGTCGGCCTCGAGGCCGTCGATCACGGCGCGGGCCTGCTTGCCCGAGCCGCCGTGCGATTGCTGCACCGTGACGTCCTTGCCCGTCTTCGCCTTCCACTGGGCAGCGAAGCCGGCGTTGACGTCCTGGTAGAGCTCGCGGGTGGGGTCGTAGGAGACGTTGAGCAGCTCCTGGGCCGGGGCGTTGGCGGCGAGGGCCAGCAGCACGGCGAGGGCCGCGAGCGTCGTGCGGACGGTCGTCGTTCGGGTCATGATTCGTCCTTTCGCGATCAGAAGGAAACCTGCGTGCGGATGAAGAGGGCGTTCTCGGCGGGACGATCGTTGCCGTCCGAGGCGCCGCCGGTGAAGGTCGTGCGCTCGAAGTCGACGACCTGCTTGACGTTGCGGTTCAGGTACCAGTTGAGGCCCACCGCCCAGGCGAAGGCCTTCCGGATGGACTTGCCCGGGTCCACGATCCCCTCGCGGAACGCCTCCGTCCCGGGCTCGAGCCCGTTCGCGCGGGCCGCCAGCTCGAGGGCGCCCCACCTGCCATTGCCCGGGTCAAAGGCCTCGCTCGGGCGCACGCCCGAGTAGGACGCCTTCTCGCCGGTGAGAGTGAAGGTGGCGGTCGCCTCCCACGCTTCGCCGCTGAACCGCGCGCGCGTTCCGGTCGAGGTCTTCTTCACCCACGACTCCGACCACGCGTATTCCGCCAGGAGCCCGAAGCGACCCGAGTAGAAGGACAGCTGCGGGGAGAGGCGGTTGCGCGTCCCGTCGGCCGTGATCCCCTGAACCAGGGTCAGCAGGCTGACCTGGCCGCCCGAGCGGTAGGCCGGCAGCGCGCCCGACTGCTTGCCGGTCGTCCCGGCGATTCCGAAGCCCAGCTCCTTGAGGGCCGAGTTCCCGCGCTTGAACGGCGAGAGGAAGAGGCGCCCGGCCACGTCCTTCCCGTCGTTGAGGTCCAGGTCGACGCTGCCGCCGTCGGGGGCACCGTCGAAGACACCGGCCGCGTACGCCAGGACCCCGCCCGCGAGGTCGCCGTGGAGCATGACCCCGACGTCGCGGTTGGGGACGAGTGCGGTCGGGTAGGCCCGCTCGACGAAGGTGATCGCCGTGGCCGACTGGAGCCGCTCGAGGCCGACCGGGGACTTGAACTTCCCGACGCGAACCCGCGCCTTCGGCGAGTACTTCACGTCGAGCCAGGCGTCCTGCAGCACCGTCGTGCCGCCCCCGAAGTCGGGCATGATCTGGAACTCGAAGAGACGGCCCACCGTGCCCGCGAAGACCGGCCGCACGCGCCGCAGGAGGAAGGTGTCGACGGCGAGTAGGCCCGCGTCGCTCGGGAAAAAGCGGCCGTCGAACTGCACGTAACCGCGCAGCTGGAGCTTGAAGTCCCCGCTGGACGACTGCAGGACGAAGCCCTCGGGCCCCGCCGTGAGCTTCGAGGCATCGGTCGGCTTCGCCGCGCCATCGGGCTTCGCGCCGGTTCCGGCAGGGGCGGGTTGTCCCGCTGCTGCCGGCGGCGCGCCCTGCGGTTTCTCGTCGGCCACTGTGGACGCGCCCGCTGCGACCGGCTTGTCGTCCGCGGCCAGCAGTCCCCCGCCCGTCACGAGTGCGAGCGCCCACGCGCCCGCCATCCTCCTCATGGCTCGGTCCATTCCAACGACTCCTTCTTCCATAAAGTCTATGGGGTTACTCGACATTTAAGCGCACTGCGACACGCGGGCCTTCACCGCCTCGACTCCGCAGCGGCGCGCGCGGCCAGGACCCGGCGGTTGCGCTCCACCAGGTCGGCGAGGCTCGTGCGGTCCACGATGGCCGCGGCGGCGTTACGCACCTCGAGGAAGAGGTCGAAGAGCCCCGGGTGGCGCGCCTCGGTCCTGACGCGGCGCTGCAGCTCGACAACGTCCCCGAACGGAGCGAGGGGGCCGTCGATCAGCCTCACCACGTCGCCGATGAAGATCTCCCCGGGGGGCTTCCGCAGGCGGTAGCCGCCTTCACGGCCACGCTCGCTCGAGACGACGCGCGCGTTCTTCAGGGCCAGCAGGATGCCCTCGAGGAACTTCTCCGGGATGCCCTCCTTCTCGGCGACGCTGCGCGCCGCCACGAGCCCCCCCTCGTAGGCCTCGGCCAGGTGGATGAGCGCCTGGAGAGCGTAGAGACCGCGGTGGGAGACTCTCATCTGTTATCCTATCGGAGTAGTATTCTATTCAGAACGATCCGACATGTCAAGGCCAGGCCGGGCCGGTGCGTGACCGCGCGACCTGGGGAGGGCGCCGAGTGCGGGTCGTCCTCAGAAGAGCTTCCGGGAGTCGAGGAGGATCGTGACCGGGCCCTGGTTCACGAGGGCCACGTCCATCACCGCGCGGAAGACACCCGTCGCCACCGGGAGGCCCGAAGGCCGCAGCCGGGAGACGAAGTGCTCGTAGAGGCGGGTCGCCTCCTCGGGCGGGGCGGCCTCGATGTACGAGGGGCGCCGCCCCCTTCGTGCGTCTCCGAGGAGGGTGAACTGCGAGACGACGAGGAGCCCGCCCGACACGTCGAGCACGGAGCGGTTCATCTGCCCGGCTTCGTCCGGGAAGACGCGCAGGTTGAGCACCTTGTCCGCCAGGGTGTCGGCGTCGGCTTCCACGTCTCCGACGGCGACGCCCAGGAGGACGACGAGCCCGGAACCGATCGAGCCTACCGTTTCGCCCGCCACGCGGACCGACGCTTCCGCGACGCGTTGCACCACCGCGCGCACGGTCCGCGAGGATATCATTCCCGCCATGGGCGTCCCGGAGCGCATCGGCCGCTACCAGATCGTCGGGGAGCTGGGCCAGGGCGCGATGGGCACGGTCTACCGGGGGCGCGACGAGATGCTCGACCGCGACGTGGCGGTCAAGGTCATGTCGAAGGGCCTCGCCGACGCCGACGCCCGCGCCCGGTTCCTCCGCGAGGCGCGCGCGGCGGCGAAGCTCCAGCACCCGAACATCGTCGTCATCTACGAGCTGGGCGAGCACGAGGGGGCGCCGTTCATGGCGCTGGAGCTCCTCGAAGGCGTCGATCTCCAGCGCGCGATCGACAGCGGCATCCGCCCCGACCCGCGGGCGACGCTGCCCGTGGTCCTGCAGCTGCTGGCCGGGCTCGGCCACGCCCACGAGCACGGCATCGTCCACCGCGACATGAAGCCGTCGAACGCGTTCCTGCCCTTCGGGCGGCCCGCGAAGATCATGGACTTCGGCGTCGCGCGCCTGGCCGGGCTCGGCACCACGATCGCCGGGGTCGTGGTGGGCACGCCGAACTACATGTCGCCGGAGCAGGTCTCGGCCGGCGAGATCGACGGCCGGAGCGACCTCTTCTCCGCCGGCCTCATCCTCTACGAGCTCGTGACCGGGGAGAAGGCGTTCAAGGCCGACAGCGTCGTGTCGATCATGTATAAGATCCTCCACGAGGCGCCCGACCTCGCCCTCATCCCCGAGGGACACCAGTGGGAGCGGCTGCGGGCGGTGCTCGCGCGGGCCCTCGCGCGCCGGGCCGAGGACCGCTACCCCGACGCCCGTGCCATGTCGGCCGAAGTCGGCCAGGCGCTCTCGGACCTGGGCGGGACGGTGGACTGGACGGCGCCGGCGGACCAGGCGTTGCTGGTGCGGCCGAGGCCGACGC
>JBGPQQ010000095.1:0-9188 GCA_041489115.1 Vicinamibacteria bacterium
CAACAACGTCGAGACGCTCGTGAACGTGCCGCTCATCCTCACCCGGGGGGCGGCGTGGTTCGCCGCCTACGGCAGCGAGAAGAACGGCGGGCCGAAGCTCTACTCGATCAGCGGCCACGTCGCGCGCCCGGGCAGCTACGAGGCGCCGATGGGGAAGATCACCCTGCGGGACCTCATCTACGGCGAGGGCTACGCCCAGGGCATCCGCGGCGGGCGCAAGCTCAAGGCCGTCGTGCCCGGCGGCTCCTCGACCCCCGTCCTCACCGCCTCCGAGATCGACGTCGCGATGGACTTCGACGGGGTCGCGAAGGCGGGCTCGATGCTCGGCTCCGCCGGCACCATCGTGATGGACGACTCGACCTGCATGGTGTGGATGGCGAAGAACCTCATCTACTTCTACAAGCACGAGTCGTGCGGCAAGTGCTCGCCCTGCCGCGAGGGCACGGGCTGGATGCTGCGGCTCCTCGAGCGGATCGAGGCGGGGGTCGCGAAGGAGTCGGACCTCGACCTCCTCTGGAAGGTGACCGACTCGATTGCGGAGAAGACCGTGTGCCCCTTCGGCGACGCGGCCATCGCCCCCCCGCAGTCGACCCTCAACAAGTTCCGCGCCGAGTTCGAGTACCATGTCCGCGAGAAGCGCTGCTGGAAGACGGTGGCCCCCACGTTCGAGGAGGCCCTCGCGAGGAGCGGGGTGACGGCATGAGCCCCTCCCCGGCCGTCCAGGAGCTGATCCTCGCCGTCGTTAAGATCGTGGTCGTGGTGGGGACGCTGCTCGGCCTCTTCTCGCTCATGACCTGGATCGAGCGGCGGGCGCTCGCCTTCATGCAGTTCCGCCTCGGCCCCAACCGCACGGGGCCGTTCGGGATCCTCCAGCCCATCGCCGACGGCATCAAGCTCTTCTTCAAGGAAGAGGTGATGCCCGCCGCGGCGAACAAGTGGGCCTTCCTCGCCGCGCCGGTGCTGGCGGTGAGCACGGCCCTTCTCGCGGTGGCGGTGCTGCCCTACGGCCCGCCGTTCACGCTGCCGTCCTGGGGGCTGCTGCCGGAATGGCTGCGGGGCCGGGCGATGCAGGTCCAGATCGCCAGCATCGACGTGGGGCTGCTCTTCATCTTCGCGATCACCGCCCTCGGCGTGTACGGCGTCGTGCTCGCCGGCTGGTCCGCCAACAACAAGTACAGCCTGCTCGGGGGCCTGCGCTCCTCGGCCCAGATGTTCTCCTACGAGCTGGCCCTCGGCCTCAGCTGGGTCGGGGTCATCATGCTGGCCGGCTCCTTCCAGATCACCGACATCGTGAACAGCCAGGCCCGCTTCGGCGGCTGGTTCCTCGGCTGGAACGCCTTCGTGCAGCTCCCCGCCTTCCTCGTCTACTTCCTCGCCGCCACCGCCGAGGTGGCGCGCATCCCCTTCGACCTGCCGGAGGGCGAGGCGGAGCTCGTGGCCGGCTTCCACACCGAGTACTCGTCGATGCGCTTCGCCCTCATCCAGATGGCCGAGTACATCAACATGATCACGGTCGCGGTCCTCGGCACCAACCTCTTCCTCGGCGGCTGGCACGCCGGCATCCCGGGCCTGCCCTCCGAGGGGCTGCCCGGCTTCGTCTGGTGGGGCGCCAAGGTGGCGGTGCTCCTCTTCGTCTTCATCTGGCTGCGGGGGACGCTGCCCCGCGTGCGCTACGACCAGCTGATGCACTTCGGCTGGAAGGTGCTCGTCCCGGTGGCCGCGGTGTGGATCCTGGTCACCGCGACGGGCGTCACCCTCTTCCCCGGCCTCTTCCCGGTCGCGAGTCGCTGATGGACGCCATCCTCTTCTACGTCTTCGCCGCGATCGCGGTCGCCTCCGCGATCGTGGTCATCGGCCAGCGCAACCCGATGTACTCGGCCTTCGCGCTCATCGTCACGCTGTGCTCGCTGAGCGCCATCTTCGGGCTGCTGGGCTCGCCATTCATCGCGGTCCTGCAGGTGATCGTCTACGCCGGCGCCATCATGGTGCTCTTCCTCTTCGTCCTGATGCTCCTCAACGTGAAGAGCGAGGAGGACGCGCCCGGCCGCGGTGGGCGCACCCTGCGGGGGGTGGCCCTCGCGCTCGTGACCCTGCTCGTGCTGGAGGCGGGCGCCGTGCTGCTCCAGTGGCAGCCGGCCCCGGCGGCCGGGTTCGACGCCTCCACGCGGAAGATGGCGGCCATCCTCTTCTCCCCGCACTTCCTCTACGTCTTCGAGGCCACGTCCATCCTGATCCTGGCCGCCCTCGTGGGGGCGGTGGCCCTCGCCCGGAAGGAGCTCTGAGTCGCATGGAGCAGCCGGCCTTCGTCCAGCACGCGGTCCTCCTGAGCCTCGTCCTTTTCGCCCTGGGGACGCTGGGGGTCTTCCTCCGGAGGAACGTGATCACCGTCCTTATGTGCGTCGAGCTGATGCTGAACGGCGTCAACCTCGCGTTCGTGGCGTTCAACCGGGCGGCTCCCGGGGGGACGCTCGACGGGCAGGTGCTCGTCTTCTTCGTGATGGTGGTGGCGGCGGCGGAGGCGGCGGTGGGCCTCGCCATCGTCATCGCGCTCCACCGGACGAAGGACACGCTCGACGTGGACGCGTTCAACCTGATGAGGGGGTAGGCCCTTGTTCGAGGATCG
Source organism: Vicinamibacteria bacterium (assembly GCA_041489115.1). GTDB lineage: Bacteria > Acidobacteriota > Vicinamibacteria > Fen-336 > Fen-336 > DATBSL01. Next base: position 2,624 of record JBGPQQ010000095.1, read on the forward strand.
CCTTCTCAACGTCCTGCCCTTCGCCGTCCTGCTCCTCCCGCTCGGGGGCTTCGTGGTCCTCGCCCTCTTCGGGGAGTGGATCAAGAAGGACAAGGAGGACGCCGGCGCCGGCTACCTCGCCTGCGCGACGGTTCTCATCTCCTTCGGCCTCGCCGCGTGGACGACCGCCCGGCTCTACGGGCTGGTGGCCGGGCCGGAGGGACTCCGCTTCTCGCAGCCCTACCTCGGCTTCGAGTGGATCGAGGCCGGCGGGTTCCGCGTCCCCCTGAGCCTCCTCGTCGACCCGCTGTCGTCGGTGATGATGCTCGTCGTCACCGGCATCGGCTCGCTGATCCACGTCTACTCGCTGGGCTACATGGCCGACGACGACGACCGCCCCCGCTTCTTCTCGTACCTGAACCTCTTCACCTTCTTCATGCTGCTGCTCGTGCTGGGCGGCAGCCTGCCGGTCCTCTTCGTGGGTTGGGAAGGGGTGGGGCTCTGCTCGTACCTGCTGATCGGGTTCTGGTACCGGAAGGACAGCGCCTCGGCCGCCGGCCTCAAGGCGTTCGTGGTAAACCGCGTCGGGGACGCGGGGCTCATCCTGGGGATGGTCTTCATCTACCACGCCTTCGGCAGCCTCGACCTCGTCGACATCGCCGACAACGCGGGCTCGCTCGCCCCGGAGAGGCTCTGGGAGTGGGGGCCCGCCACGATCGCGTGCCTGCTGCTCTTCGTGGGCGCCACCGGCAAGAGCGCGCAGATCCCGCTCCACGTTTGGCTGCCCGACGCGATGGAGGGCCCGACCCCGGTCTCCGCCCTCATCCACGCGGCCACCATGGTGACCGCCGGCGTCTACATGGTCGCCCGCCTCGGCCCGCTGTACCACGTCTCGGAGACGGCGATGCTGGTCGTGGCCGTCACCGGCGCCGTGACCGCGCTCATGGCCGGCACGATCGCGATTGTCCAGACCGACATCAAGCGCGTGCTCGCCTACTCGACGGTGAGCCAGCTCGGCTTCATGTTCCTCGCCGCGGGCGTGGGGGCGTTCGGGGTGGCGGTCTTCCACCTCTACACCCACGCCTTCTTCAAGGCTCTCCTCTTCCTCGGCTCCGGCTCCGTCATCCACGCGATGTCGGGCGAGCAGGACATGCGGAAGATGGGCGGGCTCCGCAAGAGGATCCCCTGGACGTACTGGACCTTCCTGGTCGGCACGCTCGCGATCGCCGGCATCCCGCCGCTCGCCGGCTTCTTCAGCAAGGACGAGATCCTCCTCGCAGCGCTCGGGACCGGGCACACGATCCTGTTCGGGCTCGCCCTCTTCACCGCGCTCCTCACCGCCGCGTACATGGCGCGCCTCCTTTTCCTGACCTTCTTCGGCGAGTTCCGGGGCGGCCATGAAGCCGAGCACCACCTCCACGAGTCGCCCTGGTCGATGCTCGGGCCGCTCGTGCTGCTTGCCGTCGGCTCCGCGGCGGCCGGCTTCGTGAAGGTCCCGAACATCCTCCAGCCCGTCTTCCGGCTGCCGGAGGAGGCCGTCCACCATGTGGCCTGGCTGCCGGTGGTGGCGACGCTCACCGGGGTCGCCGGCATCCTGATCGCCTGGTACCTCTACCTCTCCATGCCCGAGCTGCGCGCCCCGCTCGCCTCGGCGCTGCGGCCGGCCCTCCGCGTCTTCGACGCCAAGTACTTCTTCGACGACGTCTACAATGCCTTCGTCCGCCGCGTGGTCGTGGGGGGGAGCGACGCGTTCCTCTGGAAGCGGGTGGACGCGGGCGTCATCGACGGCGCGGTGAACGGGGCGGGGACGATCACCGGGGCGATCGCCGAGACCCTCCGCCCGGTCCAGACCGGCTTCGTCCGGCACTATGCGCTCCTCGTCCTCGCGGGGGCGGTCGCGATCGTCTCCTACCTCCTCTGGTCATGAGCTTCCTGAGCACGCACCTCGTCAGCCTGCTGATCCTCCTCCCGGTGGCGGGGGCCGTCCTCGTGGCCCTCACCCCCCGGGAGTCGGAGTCGCTGCAGAAGACCCTCGGCCTCGCCGTCTCCGGGGCCGCCTTCGCCCTGTCGCTCCTGCTGGTCACCGGCTTCCACGACGTGGCCACGATGCAGTTCGCGGAGCGCCGGCCGTGGATCCCGGCCTGGGGAATCAGCTACCACGTCGGTGTCGACGGGCTGTCGCTCTGGCTCGTGCTCCTGACCACGTTCCTCACGCCCCTCTGCCTCCTCGGCTCGTGGAGCTCGATCGAGAAGCGGGTACGCGAGTTCGTGGTCTTCATGCTCCTGCTCGAGGCGGGCATGGTCGGGGTCTTCGTGGCCCAGGACCTCTTCCTCTTCTACGTGTTCTGGGAGGCCATGCTGATCCCGATGTACTTCCTCATCGGGATCTGGGGCCACGAGCGGCGCATCTACGCCGCGGTGAAGTTCTTCCTCTACACCTTCGCGGGCAGCGTGCTGATGCTGGTCGCGTTCCTGGTCCTCTACCGGAAGGCCGGGCTCGGGAGCTTCGACATCCCGGCCCTCGTGGCGGCGCCGGTGGACCCGGCGTCGCAGACCTGGCTCTTCCTGGCCTGCGCCCTCGCCTTCGCAATCAAGGTGCCGATGTGGCCGTTCCACACCTGGCTCCCCGACGCGCACGTCGAGGCGCCGACCGCGGGCTCGGTCATCCTGGCCGGGGTGCTGCTGAAGATGGGCGGCTACGGCTTCCTGCGGCTCGCCATCCCGCTCTTCCCGGACGCCGCGATGCGCTTCGCGCCGCTCGTGGGCGTCCTCGCCGTCATCGGCATCGTCTACGGCGCGCTCGTCGCGCTGGTCCAGCCCGACCTCAAGAAGCTCGTGGCCTACTCGTCGGTGTCCCACCTCGGCTTCGTGATGCTCGGCATCGCCGCCTTCACCACGACCGGGGTCGTGGGCTCGGTCTACCAGATGCTGAACCACGGCATCTCCACGGGGGCGCTCTTCTTCCTCGTCTGCATGCTCTACGACCGGCGCCACACGCGGCTCATCTCCGAGTTCGGCGGGCTGAAGGCGGTCATGCCCTGGTACTTCGCGGTCTTTCTCCTGATCAGCCTCTCCTCGATCGCGGTGCCGGGCTTCAACGGCTTCGTCGGCGAGTTCCTGATCCTGGTCGGCTCCTGGACGTTCCGGCCGTGGATGGTGGCCGTCGCCTCGCTGGGCGTGATCCTGGCCGCGGGCTACGTCCTCTGGATGGTGAAGCGGGTCTTCTACGGCGAGGTCACGAACCCGAAGAACCAGGGCCTGCCCGACCTCTCGGCCCGCGAGGCGACCGTGCTCGTGCCGCTCGTCGTGCTCGCGATCGTCATGGGGATCGCGAGCCCGGCCTTCACGCGACGCATCGAGCCGTCGGTGGACGCGCTCGTGCGCCAGGTGAGGGAGCGGACGCAGCCGGTCCGGGCCGCGATCGCGGCCCCACCGGTCGCGGGAGCGCCGTCCCCTGCCGCCGCGCCGTCGGCAGGGGTGCGGCTTGCCGCCGGGGAAGTCGTGGAGGTGCGGCGGTGATGGGCGGCGTCCTCGACCTCCGGCCCATCGCTCCGGCCGCCATCGTGGCGGTGACCGGCCTCGTGGTGCTCCTCGCCCAGGCCTTCACCCCGAAGGGCAAGCCGTCGCCCTCGGCCGCGCTGTCGCTCGCCGGCCTCGCCGCCGCCTTCGCCGCGGTCTTCTTGCTCGCGACCGGCCCCGGGAGGGGCGCGGTCATGGCGGGCGCCGTGAGCGCCGACGAGTTCTCGCTCTTCCTGCAGGCCCTCGTCCTCGGCGTCGCCGCGGTCAGCGTGCTGCTCGCTCCCTCCTACCTGCGCGCGAACGGGATGGAGCGGGGCGAGTACTACGCGCTGCTGCTCTTCTCCGTGGTCGGCATGCTCGGGCTCGTCTCCAGCCTCGAGCTCGTCTCGATCTTCGTGGCCCTCGAGATCATGTCGATCGCCCTCTACGGGATGGCGGGGATGGACCGCCGCCGGGTGGAGAGCCAGGAGGCGGCGCTGAAGTACTTCGTGACCGGAGCCTTCGCGTCGGCTTTCTTCCTGTACGGGATCGCGCTCCTCTACGGGGTGAGCGGCAGCACCTCGCTCGACAAGGTGGCGCGCGTGGTGAGCGTGCTGTCGCCCGCCTCGTCCACCCTGGCCGTGCTCGGGGCGGCGATGCTGCTGGTCGGCTTCGGCTTCAAGGTCGGGAGCGTGCCCTTCCACATGTGGGTGCCCGACGTCTACGAGGGGGCGCCCACGACGGCCACCGCGTTCATGTCCGCGGGCGTCAAGGCCGCGGCCTTCGGCGCGCTGCTGCGGGTCTTCGACTCCGCGCTGCCCGCCCTCGCCTCCCAATGGCAGCCGCTCGTGGCGGTGCTCGCGATCGTGACCATGATCGTGGGGAACCTCGCCGCCCTCGCCCAGTCGAACCTGAAGCGCATGCTGGCGTACTCCTCGGTCGCGCACGCGGGGTACCTGCTGACCGCTCTCGTGGCCCCGCCCGTGCTCGCCGGGGAGGCCGTGCTCTTCTACCTCGTGGCCTACGCCGCCGTGAACCTCGGGGCCTTCGGGACGATCGCCGCGCTCTCGCGCGACGGGAGGGAGCCGCTCTCGCTCCGGGACGTGGCGGGCCTCTCCGAGCGGCGGCCGGCCCTCGCCGCCGCGCTCACCGTGTTCCTCGTCTCGCTCACCGGCATCCCGGTCACCGCCGGCTTCGTCGGCAAGTTCTACCTGTTCAACGCGGCGGTGGCGGCGGGCTGGGTGGTGCTCGCCCTCGTGGGCGTGATCATGAGCGTGGTGTCCGCCTACTACTACCTGCGGGTGGTGGTGGCGATGTACATGCGCGAGCCCGTGGGCGAGGACGACTGGTCGCCCGTCTCGCCGCCGGCGGCGCTCGCGCTGGCCGTCTCGGCCGGCCTGACGCTGCTCCTCGGCGTGTGGCCGGCGCCGGTGCTCACGCTCGCCCGCCTCGCCGCCCGCAGCCTGGTGTTCTGAGTCCATTCCGAGGGCGCCGTCGGGCCGTCGCCCGAGGAATGCTCCGTCCCTGTTACCCGGAGGGGCTTCCGTCTGCCCGGCCCCGAAGGATCCACCGTCGCTCGTTGGCGCGTGCGGTGCTCGTCATCCCGAGGATCTTCGTCTCGCTGTGCGACGAGGGATCCGCCGATGCCGCCGCCGGGGTCCACCGCAGCTCATGAGAAAGACCGGCAGCTCATCGACCGGAACCGGCAGCCCATGAGTAGAACCAGCAGCTCGGCCCCGCACCGGCCGCCGGAAACTGCCGACGTGCGGTCGCGTCCCCGATCAGGTCTGCGGGTGAAGACTCCGCGACTTCGCCTTCGAAACCCGATGCCTCGCCATGGCCGCCCGTCCGTAGTCGACTTCGGCGAGGTAGCCGTTGTGCGTCCGGCACGCGAGGGCGATGTTCTCCAGGGAGTGGTCCCCTCCGTGTCCGAAGGGGCGCCGGTGGTGAAACTCGAGTCCCTCCCGCGCGATGCATCGTCGACCCTGCTCGTCCACGTAGCGGCAGCGGCCTCCATCGCGCTCGTAAACCGCCCGCCTGACCGCCGCCGGGATCCGGCGCGCCTTCGGGGTCATGTCGCTCCCGGACAGCGTCTTCCTGGGCGCCCTGACCTGTGCGAAGCGCCGGGCTTCGAGCCGTTCGAGCTTCTCGGTGACGGCCTGCTCAATGAGCTTGGTCAGGTCGCCGTCGGGTACGGAGGAGCGCATCAGTGCCTGGAGCCGCTCCAGCTTGTCGTGGAGCTCGGCGGAGGCGGTGAACTGGACTTTGTAGCGGGCCGGGGCCAGGGGCTCCACCGTCGCGCGCCGGGCGAAGGCCGGAGAATCGGGTCCCGGAACTCCGTGTGGGTGGCGCTCAGGCGCAGGCGCAACTCCGTCCGGACGGAGTTCGAGGGCCGAAGCCACTCCGCGCGGACCCACGGGCCCCGATGGGATGGGAGAAGTCCCTGCCCTTGGGGTGGGCAGCTTCCGCATCACCGCCGGAGCATTGGGACGGGGCGCCAGCTCCGCGACCAACTCCTCGATCCCGCGCTTCGACCTGTGCGTGGCCCGCTGCAGGAGCGCGTCCCGGTTCGCCGAAGTCAGATGCGGCACCAGCTTCGCGATCGCGCTCAGGTGCAGCCGCCCATCGGCCAGCATCTCCAGGAGCATCGGATGCTCCCGTGCGGCGCGGGCGGCGGCGATGCGGAGGTAGGCCTCGGCCTCGGAGAGGCGGAGGACTTCCGTGCAGTAGGCGAACATCGACGGGGAGGCTTCACGGGCGTAGAGCCGGCGGGCATCGACCTCGCCGATGTGGGCGACGAGGTCGGCCTCGGCGCGGCGGGACTGGCGCAGCAGTTCGGCGAGTCTGCGCAGCAGCTCGTCGTCGGCGACGGACGTCAGCTCGTGTGTGCTCTTCATGTCGACAATATACGCAGCGGTTTCGCGACCTCCTGGCGAGCCCTCTCGCGAGCGCGAGCGCGCGAGTTGGCTTTTCGCAGGACTCCCGGCGGATTGCGTGGCTTCTGGCGTCTCCTTCGACCGCACACGCGCTCCTTGAGACGGATCCGGTGTGTCGAGCGAATGCGCTTCCGGGACTTGTTAAGGGGAAA
>JBGPQQ010000096.1:0-9179 GCA_041489115.1 Vicinamibacteria bacterium
CGTGTCGCCCGCGCCTACCGCTTCCATGTCGAGGGCAACGGCGATGCCCTGAGCTTCTCCTGGACAAAGGACGAGGCGAAGGCCCGTTATCTGCGGCACACCGAGGGCGCCTATCTCCTGCGCACCAACCTCGCCGGCCACGAAGAGCCCGAGCTGTGGACGATGTACATGCAACTCAACGACGCTGAGGCCGCTTTCCGCACCCTCAAGCAGGACCTCTCCATCCGCCCCGTCTTCCACCAGACCGAGCATCGGGTGAAGGCACACGTCCTCGTCTGTTTCCTCGCCTACGCGATGTACCGCACGCTCGACCGGCTCGCCAAAGCGAGGGGTCTCGACATGACCGCCCGCAGGGTCCTCGACTCGCTCGCCGGCATCAAGAGCGGCGACATCGTCCTGCCCCTCGTCGATGGCCGCGAGCTGAAGCTGCGACGGGTCAGCCGACCCGATCCCCAGCAGGCCGAGATCCTCACCAGACTCGGACTCGACCTCCCCGAGCGCGTCGGCACCGACACCGTCTACCTGCCTCGTGTAGTACAGACCCAGCCATGACCCCCACTGATTACACAGGGCTTAGGCCAGCCAGACCCCGCTTACTGCGCAACTTCGGCTAGAATGACCGGGGAGACGAGGCGATGAGGAGCGTCCCGAGGAACGCCGTTCGACCGGTGGTCGCGGGGGCGCTCCTCTGCGTCCTCGCCGGGTGCGACGGCGATTCCGCGCGGCCGCCGATGATCGTGATCACGCCGGAGCCGGTCCGCGGCGTCATCGCCCAGACCTCGCTCTCCGGCTTCGAGAGCGACGTCTGGATCTCGATCGACGTCCTCCTCTCGCAGAAGGGGAAGCTCGACATCACGGTGGACTGGACCAGCGCCGACACGTGGATGTACGTCTACTTCGGCCGGACGAAGTGCGACTACGCCCAGCTCTCCGGCCACGCCTGCCCGTTCATCCTCTCCTCGGAGACGAAGAGCCCGAAGCCGCGGGTCCTCTACACCGAGGAGCTCGACCCCGGGACCTACTACCTGGTCCTCTACAACGTGCCGCGCGACCCGCGGACGGGCATCGGCAGCGACATGACGGAGTCGATCTCGATCCAGCTGGGCCTGACGGTGGGCGCGAGCGGGCAGCGCTCGACGGACGCCGTCCGCCTCGGCCGCCCGATCGTCGTCTCGCCGCCCCGGCTGTAGGGGCGAGCCGGCGGGGCGGGAACGTGACGCCCGTCACTCGCCGGCGGGCGTAGACTGGACGTCTCCGAGAGAAGGAGGCGGTCATGCTGCTCGCCACCGTCCTGTTGTCCGCCGCGCTCGCCCCCCAGGCTCCGCCGCCGGCCGCGCCGACGCAGGAGTCGGCGCCCGCGGCCGCGAAGGCCGCCGACCTTCCGGCCCCGGGCCCCGTCGCCGCGCATCTCGGCGCCGGCATCGCCGCGTTCAAGAAGCGGCGCTTCGCCGCCGCCCGCGCGGAGTTCGAGAAGGCCGAAGCCGCCGACCCGCAGAGCGCGGCCGCTGCCTACTACCTGGGCTACACCTGGTACAAGATCGGTGAGCCTCCGCGGCGGATGAACGCGAGCAAGGAGAAGGCCAAGGAGCTCTTCGCGAAGGCCTTCAGCCTCGACCCCGCCTTCCGCCCGGACTGGGGCCGGACGCCGTAGGGCAACGGCCGGCACGGGGGGCCTGACGAGTTCGTCATCGCCCGCGTGGACCGGCGGCTTGCCGGTCGCCTCGAGCAAAGGAACGGCCACGGCGATGTGAGCCGCATCGATGCCAGGGGCCCCACGCGAGCGCCGGACGCGCCGTCGGCTCGCGTGGGGTCTGGCGCGATGCGGCCAATTCCGAGCCAGGGCGAGGTCCTGAGCGGGACCTCCGCGCCACCGGAGCTCTTCGGGGACAGCGACGGCTACTGCAGCAGCCGCTGCACGAAGCTCATCTTGCTGATGTCGGAGTAGAGCACCACCCCGATCAGCAGGAAGATCACCGCCGCGCCCACGTTCATGATCCAGCCCTTGACCGCGGGGCTGAGGTCGCGGCGCACGACCCCCTCCACGGCCAGGATCGCGAGGTGTCCCCCGTCGAGGGGGGCCAGCGGGAAGAGGTTCAGGATCCCGACCTGGAGGCTGATCACCGCCACCAGGAAGAGGAGCGAGCCCGCCCCGCCGCGCGCGGCGTCGCCCGACGCCTGGGCGATGCCGAGCGGCCCCATCATCGTCTTCGGCGAGATCCGCGCGGTGACGAGCCGCGCCACCACGTCGAAGGTCTGCCGCGTCATTTCCCACGCCCAGCGAACCGCCTCGGCGAGGGCGCCTATGGGGCCGAACTTCTTCAGGACGGTCTTCGGGGCGATGCCGATCTTCGGACCGGCGCCGGAGTCCCTCGCGGTGATGGCGAGGTCGAACGCCTGCCCCTCGCGCCAGATGCGGAAGTTCATCGCCCGCCCGCCCGAGGCGCCCACGATGGGCGGGATCTCGGAGAAGGAGCGCACCGGCTGTCCGTCGATCGAGAGGATGGCGTCGTCCACGCGCACACCCGACGCCTCGGCCGGCTGCCCGGGCAGGACCTGGCCCACGCGGACGAGCGGGTGCACGCCGATCGAGCCGATCTTCTCGGCGGAGGTGGCCTCGGAGCGCACGGGGACGTCGCGTTCCTCGGCGCCGCGGCGAAGACGCAGGGCGAGTGACGTCTCGGGGCGCAGGATGATGTGGTACTGCGCCTCCTCCCAGGAGGGGACCGCCCGGCCGTCGATCGAGACGATCTCGTCACCGGGCCGGAGGCCGGCCTTCTCCGCCGGCGAGCCGGGATCGACGGCCCCGACGATCGGACGGTCGAAGCGGCTCCCCTCGACCGCGAAGCCCACCATGTAGAAGCCGGTGAGCACGGTGATCGTGAGCAGCGCGTTCATCGCCGGACCCGCGAGGTAGACGAGAAAGCGCTGCCAGCGCGGGCGAGAGAGGAAGTCGCGCCCGTCGCCGAGGGCGCTCGTGTCCTCGCTGAGGTGGTCGCCGGGCTCGCCCTCGAGCTTCACGTAGCCCCCGAGGGGGACGGCGGACAGTCGGCAGTCGGTGTCCCCCCACTTGAAGCCGAGGAGGCGCTTGCCGAAGCCGAAGGAGAACACGAACACCCGCATGCCGAAGGCCTTGGCCGTGATCAGGTGGCCGAACTCGTGCACGAAGATGATGATCCCGAGCACCACGACGAAAGCGAGGACGGTGGTCAGAAAGCCCATGTGATCCGCTGGTTCTCCATGTCGGGGGGGTGTCGCCGACGCTGCCCGGACATCCGCCTAGGGGATGGCGCGGGCGGGCGCGCGCCGCGCGAGGGCCTGCCGGGCGCGCTCCCTCGCCCGGCGGTCGGCCTCGAGCACGTCCTCGAGCGCGGCGGCGGCCGTCTTCGGCTCCGTCTCGAGGACTTCCTGGATCGACTCGGGGATGGCCGGGAACGGCGCCCTCCCGTCGAGGAAGGCGGCCACCGCCTCCTCGTTCGCGGCGTTGAGGGCGGCGGGTGCGGTGCCCCCCTGCTCGAGCGCGCGGTAGGCGAGCGAGAGGCACGGGAACTTCGCGCGGTCGGGCGGCGCGAAGTCGAGCGTCATCGCCCTCGTGAAGTCCATCCCCGGGATCGCGGCTTCCCACTTCTCGGGGTAGCTGAGCGCGTACTGAATCGGCATGCGCATGTCGGTGACCCCGAGCTGCGCGAGCACCGTCCCGTCCACGAGCTCCACCATCGAGTGGATGACCGACTGCGGGTGGATGAGGACGTCGATCTTCCCCGCGTCCACCCCGAAGAGCCACCGTGCCTCGATCACCTCGAGGCCTTTGTTCATGAGGGTGGCGGAGTCGATCGTGATCTTGGGCCCCATGCGCCACGTGGGGTGGGCGAGGGCTTCCTCGCGGGTGATGCGGCCGAAGCTCTCGCGCGAGCGGTTGCGGAAGGGGCCGCCGGAGGCGGTGAGGATCAGCCGGCGCACGTCCTCGGGCCGACGGCCGTCGAGGCACTCGTGCAGGGCGCAGTGCTCGCTGTCGATGGGCAGGAGCCGCGCCCCCGTCTCCCGGGCCCGGGCGAGCATGAGCTCCCCGGCCATCACGAGCGTCTCCTTGTTGGCGAGGGCGACGTCCTTCCCCGCCTCGAGCGCGCGATACGTGGGGACGAGGCCGACCGCGCCGACGGCTGACGCCACCACCACGTGCGCCTCGGGCCGGGTCGCCACCTCGACCATGCCGTCCTGGCCGGTCACGGCGCGCAGGCCCGAGAGATCCACGAGGCGGGTGAGCCGCTCGAGCGCACGCACGTCGCCGACCGACACGACCTTCGGCCGGTGCCGCGCCACCTGCTCCGCGAGGACCTCGACGTTGCCGCCGGCGGCGAGGCCCACGACCTCGAAGCGGCCCGGGAAGGCGTCCACGACCCTCAGCACGTTCGTGCCGATGGAGCCGGTCGAGCCGAGGATGGAGAGGCCTTTCATGGGGGGCTGGGCTTCGTGCGTCGCGTCACGCTGACGGGCAACTGGCGACGGCGAGAGGCGGTCTCGACTGTGGTGGAGCGCTCAGTGCACGTACTGAAAGTAATAGTACAGGACCGGCGCGCCGAACAGCAAGCTGTCGAGCCGGTCGAGCATGCCGCCGTGGCCGGGGAAGAGCGTCCCCGAGTCCTTCACCCCTGCCCAGCGCTTGAGGAGGCTCTCGTCGAGGTCGCCGACGATGCCCATCGCGGCCACGACGAGGCCGAGGCCGGCCGCGTGCAGGTCCGGCAGGGTGGGCAGGCCGAGGTGGCACACGGCGAGAGCCCCGAGCACGCCGCCGACGAGGCCCCCGATCGCTCCCTCGACCGATTTCCCGGGGGAGACGCCCGGCGCCAGCCGGCGCCGGCCGATGGCGTGCCCGACGAAGAAGGCGAAGCTGTCGGAGAAGACCTGGATGCCGAGGAGGAGGACGAGCCGCCACGCCCCCTCCCCGACCGGCGGCAGGACCCGCAGGGCGGCGATCGTCCCGCCGAGGGCGCCCAGGTAGACCGCCCCGAGCAGCGTCGCCGCGGCGGCGGAGACCGATTCGAAGTCGGCGCCGCGCGAGAGGGTGAAGGTGAGGAGGAGGAGCGCGCCGAGCGGGGCGAACGGGACCGGCAGCCAGCCCGGGAAGACCACGTCGAGGAAGAGGGCCGCCCCCAGCAGGAAGCCGACGCGCGGCATGGGGCGGATGCCGCGGGCGCGCAGCAGGCCGGAGAACTCGTGGAAGCCCACCGCGAGGGCGAGGGCCACGATCGCCACCGTGAGCCACGCCGGCCCCAGGAAGAAGGCCGCGAGCAGCGCCGGGAGCGCGACGAGCGCGGTCGCCACCCGCCGCGCGAGGTTCGCCAGGAAGCCCGGGGTGCTTCGCCCGCGCGGGGGCAGGCGGTCAGGCCGGGGCGATTCCGCCGTAACGCCGCTCACGCTTCTGGAAGTCCGCGATGGCCTGGAGCAGATGCCGGCGCCGGAAGTCGGGCCACAGCACGTCGGTGACCCAGATCTCGGAATAGGCGATCTGCCAGAGGAGGAAGTTCGAGACCCGGAGCTCGCCGCTCGTGCGGATGAGCAGGTCGGGGTCGGGTTGTCCCGCCGTGTAGAGGCGGGAGGCGAGGGCCGCCTCGTCGATCGCCTCCGGGGAGCGCCCGTCGCGCAGCAGGTCGGCGAAGAGCCGCTTCACGGCGTCGGTGATCTCCGCGCGCCCGCCGTAGTTGAGGGCGATGTTGAACTGGAGGCCCGTGTTGGACGCGGTGCGCTCCTCGGCCCGGGTCAGCTCCTCGCGGATCTCGGGCGAGAGCTCCTGCGGGCGGCCGACCACGCGGAAGCGGATGTTGTTCTTGAGGAGGGTGTCGAGCTCGCTCCGCAGGTAGTGCTTGAGCAGGCCCATGAGGACGCTCACCTCGCTCTCGGGCCGCTTCCAGTTCTCGATCGAGAAGGCGTACAGGGTGAGCACCTCGAGCCCGAGGCGGGCCGCGGTCTCGACGGTGTCGCGCACGGCGTGGATGCCCGCGCGGTGGCCCTCCACCCGGTTCTTGCTCCGGAGCTGGGCCCAGCGCCCGTTCCCGTCCATGATGATCGCGACGTGCCGCGGCAGGCGGGCGAAGTCGATGGCGCGGAGGAGATCCTCCTCGTCGGTGCCGACGGGCACGACCTCGAGCAGGTCCTGAAGGGACATGGCGCCGGTGGTCTCGTCTCGCTTCGTGATTATCCTAGCATCACGGGGCGGGCGGGTAAGAGACGCGCACGAGCGTGAGCCCGCAGGCCGGCGCGGGTGGCGGCCACGCGCGGCGGTCGCGCGCCCCGAGGGCACGCGCGAGATCCACGGGGCCAACCGCCCCGCGGCCGGCCGCGATCAGCCCGCCCACCATGCTGCGCACCATCTTCCGCAGGAAGCCGTCGGCCTCGGTCTCGTAGACGAGGGCCGCGCCCTCGAAGCGCGCCTCCGATCGGGCGACCGTCCGCACCGTCGTCCTCGCCGAGCCTCCGGCGGAGGCGAGCGAGGCGAAGTCGTGGCGGCCGACGTAGAGGGCGGCGGTCGCACGCACGGCGTCCTCGTCGAGCGGGACTGGAACGAAGCCGGCGAACCGGCGTCGCTGCGGCAGCTGGACGCCCCCGCAGTCGAGCTCGTAGCGGTAGAGCTTCGAGACGGCGCTCCTCCGGGGATGGAAGCCCGCGGGCGCCGGGGCCGCGTCGAGGACCCGAACGTCCGCGGGCAGGAGGCCGTTCAGGGCGCGCTGCAGCTCCCCGGCCTGCATGTCGCGGGGAAGGTCGAACGCGGCCACCTGCCCGAGGGCGTGCACTCCGGCGTCGGTGCGGCCGGCACCCGACACCGCCACCCGCGCGCCCCCGGCCAGCCGGCCGAGTGCCTCCTCCAGGGTTCCCTGGACCGTTCGGCCCCTTGCCCCGCCCGACTGCGTCCCCGCGGGGGCTCCCGGCCGCTGGAGCTGCCAGCCGAGAAAGTCGGTGCCGTCGTACGCGAGCGTGACGCGGTAGAGGGGCACGTCGGCCCTCGGGGCTTCAGCGCGCCGCGCCCTTGGAGGGCAACGAGTTCAAGGGCAAGCGGGAGCCCGGCTTCTCGGGTTTCGATCCGGCCGCGCAGAGAGGGCAGGCTTCGGCCGCGTACGTGGGCACCTCGAGCTCCAGGAGGCTCTTCCGCGGCACGCCGAGGTCCACCGCCCCGCCGCTGCGGTCGACGAGGCTCCCGGCCGCGACGACCGTCGCGCCCCGGGCGGTCACGGCGTTCATCACCTCGCGGGTCGAGCCGCCGGTCGTGATCACGTCCTCCACGACGACCACGTGCTCTTTTCCCTCGAGCGTGAAGCCGCGGCGAAGCGTCATCGCCCCGTCCTGGCGCTCGGTGAAGAGCCCCCGGCAGCCGAGGGCGCGCGCGACCTCGTGGGCGACGAGAACCCCCCCGAGGGCGGGGGCCACCACGGCGCCGGGCTGCTTCTCCCCGAGGAGCGGCCGCAGCCGCTCCGCGAGCGCTTTCCCGAGGCGCGTGGCGAGGGCGGGGTCCATGAGCACCCGGGCGCACTGCAGGTAGCGCGGGGAGTGCAGCCCCGACGTGAGGAGGAAGTGGCCCTCGAGGAGGGCGCCCCGCTCCTCGAAGAGCCGCAGCAGGGATTCCTTCGTCAGCGGTTCCATGTCCACGGGCCGAATCCTACACCTGCTTTTCGAACGCACTGGCTGGTGGCAACGGGCTGCGAGCAGAGCCCGCGCGCCCCCCTCCCCCCCGGTATACTCGTGGCGCATGGTCCCGTTGTCGGCCGTCCTGATCGCGCAGAACGAGGAGAAGACGATCGGCGACGCCCTGGCGAGCGTCGTTTTCTGCGACGAGATCGTCGTCGTGGACTCCGGCTCCACGGACACGACCCGCGCGGTCGCCGAGGCCGCGGGGGCCAGGGTCATCGTGAACGCCCCCTGGCCGGGCTTCGTGGCCCAGCGCGACTTCGCGACCCGCGCCGCCCGTCATGACTGGGTGCTCGCCCTCGACGCCGACGAGCGCGTGGGGGCCGCCCTGCGGGAGGAGGTGCAAGCCCTGCGTGCGCGGGGCTTCGCCGAGGCCGGGTACCGCATCCCCCGCGTGGCCTGGTACCTGGGCCGCTGGATACGCGGGACCGACTGGTACCCCGACTGGCAGGTGCGCCTCTTCGACCGCACCCGGGGCGCCTGGCGGGGCGACCTCGTGCACGAGTCGGTGGCGGTGCGGGGTCCGCTGGGGCACCTGCGGGGCGCGCTCGAGCACCACCCCTACGCCGACATCTCCGACCACCTGCGCAAGATCGACTCCTACACGACCCTCTGGGCCCGGCAGGCCCACGCGGCCGGGCGCCGCTCGAACGTCGTCGACATGTTCGCGGGCGCTTCCTGGGCCTTCTTCCGGAACTACCTCCTCAAGCGCGGCTTCCTGCTGGGCAGCGTGGGCCTCATCGTGTCGGTGCTGAATACGCACTACACCTTCGCCAAGCTGGCCAAGCTCCGCGAGCTGGAGCGCGTGGGCGCCCCGCGGGCATGAGCCTCTCCGTCCTGCACGTGGACACCGCCGCGACCTGGCGCGGCGGGCAGAACCAGGTGCTGCTCACCGCGCGGGGCATGGCCATACGCGGGCAGGGTGCCGCGATCGCCTGCCGCGCCGGCGGCGAGCTCGAGTCCCGCGCCCGTGCCGGCGGCGCCGCGGTGCGGCCGCTGCCCTTCCGGGGCGATCTCTGGCCCCCCGCGATCCTCGCCCTGGCCCGCCTGCTGCGCCGGGAGCGGCCGGACGTGCTGCTGCTCCACGACCCGCACGCCGTGTCGGCGGCCCTCGTCGCCGCTCGGCTCGCGGGCCGGGCGCGGCTCGTGGCGGTGCGGCGCGTCGACTTCCCAATGCGCGGGCCTTTCTCGAGGGTGAAGTACGCGGCCTGCGACCGCGTGATCGTGGTGAGCCGGGCGATCGGCTCGGTGGTGGAGGCGGGCGGAGTCCGTGCGGAGAGGCTGCGGCTCGTCTACGAGGGGGTGCCCGACCGCGTGGCGGCGGCGGGAGGCCGTGAAGCGCTCGCCGAGCTGGGGGTGCCGGCCGGCGTTCCCGTGGTGGGCAACGTGGCCGCGCTGACCGGCCACAAGGACCACGCGACGCTCGTGGAGGCCATGGCGCTCCTGCGCCCGCGCCTCCCGGAGGCGAGGCTCGTGATCGCGGGCGAGGGCGAGCTCCGGCCGGC
>JBGPQQ010000097.1:0-9140 GCA_041489115.1 Vicinamibacteria bacterium
ACCAGCTGCTCGAGGCGCCGCCCCCGCCGAAGGAGCCTCCGCCCCCCGAGAAGCCGCCCCCGCCGCCACCACCGCCCGACCAGCCGCCCCAGCCGCCCCCACCCCCCCGCCATCCGCGGGAGCCGTAGGTCCGCCCCACGTTCGCGTTTTTCGAGCCCTGCGAGGCGAGCCAGACGAGGAGGATCACGAAGAGGGCGATGAGGAGGAGCGGGACGATGGGCACGCGTGGCTTCGGCTTGGGCGGAGCCTTGTACTCCCCGCGGGTGGCGGCGACGATACCGTCGATGCCGGCCTCGAGCCCGCCCGCCCAGTCCCCGGCGCGGAAGCGCGGGCGGACCTGCTCGTCCAGGATCCGGCCCGCGAGCTGGTCGGGCAGGGCGCCTTCCAGCCCGTAGCCGGTCTCGATCCGCATCTTCCGGTCGTCGACGAAGACGAAGAGGACGGCGCCGTTGTCCCAGTCCTTCCGCCCCACCCGCCACGACTGCGCGGTGCGGACGGTGAAGTCCTCGAGCGACGGCGAGGGCAGGTTCTTGAAGATCGCCACCACCACCTGGGTGGAGGTCTGGTCGGCGAGCTGGCGGAGCTTCGCCTCGAGCCGCTGCGCGGCGGCGGCGGAGACGAGGCCCGCGTAGTCGTTGAAGTACGCCGCGGGCGGGGGCGGCAGCGTCTCCGCCTGTACCCCCACCGCCACTCCGGCCAGGAGGCCGGAGACGATCAGCGCGCTCAGGGCAGCGCGCACCACGACTCCAGGGAAGCCCTACCGCTGCTCGGCCGGCGCCGGAGACGCGCCGAAGTTGAAGTTCACGCCCGGGGCCTTGTCGGAGCCGGCCGCCGCCTTGAAGTAGGCCTTCTCCTTCATCCCGAGGAGGTTCGCGAAGACGACCGCCGGGAAGCGCAGCCGGCCCGTGTTGTAGTCCTGCGCCTTCTCGTTGTACCGGCCGCGCTCGACCGCGATGCGGTTCTCGGTGCCCTCCAGGGCGATCTGCAGGTCGCGGAAGTTCTGGGTGGCCTTGAGCTCCGGGTAGCGCTCGACCACCACCATGAGGCGCGAGAGGGCGCTGGAGAGTGCGTCCTGCGCCTGCTGGAAGCGGGCGAAGGCGGCCGGGTCGTTCGGCAGGTTGCCGAGATTGACCTGGCCCACGCTGGCCCGCGCCTTGATGACCTGCTCGAGCGTCGACTTCTCGAAGTTGGCCGCGCCCTGCACCGTCGAGACGAGGTTGGGGATGAGGTCGGCGCGCCGCTGGTACTGGTTCTCGACCTGCGCCCACTGCGCGTCGACCCCCTGGCCGAGGCTCACGAGGTTGTTGTAGGTGCCCGTCACCATCATGCCCACGACGAGGGCGACGACGACCAGCACAGCGAGGCACCCGAGCCACTTCATCATGGGAGCTCCTCCTGGAAGATGGCAGACTAGCCGATCCCCCGTTGGCCGTCCAATCCGCCAGTCCGACGGCGCGTCAGCGGGCCGGAGCCGCGGGGGCGCTTGCCCCGGCCGGGGCGGCGGCGTGCGGCTCGCTCGCCCCGGCCCGAGGCTCGCTTGCCCCGGCCCGAGGGTCGGTGACGCCGGGGGTGACGCCGGGGGCCGCGAGCGCCGTCCCCGGCCCGAACTTCGCGGGCTGGACGAGCGCCGCCACCCTCGCCGCCGGCTTGTGCAGGAACTCCAGGAAGGGCTTCGGGTAGACGCCGATCCAGAAGCAGAGCACGACGAGCGGCACGAGGGTCGCGAGCTCGCGGGCGTTGAGGTCCACGAGGCTCTTGTTCTCCTCGTGGGTCACCTTGCCCCAGAAGACGCGCTGGTAGAGCCAGAGGAGGTACGCCGCCCCCAGCACGACGCCCGACACCGCCCAGTAGGCCCAGACGCGGTTCGCGGCGAACGCCCCCTGCAGAATCATGAACTCGCCCACGAAGCCGTTCAGCAGCGGCAGCCCCATCGAGGCGAGGAAGATGATCAGGGTGAAGGTCGCGTAGACCGGCATCACGTGGGCGAGGCCGCCGAACTGCGCGATCTCCTTCGTGTGCCGCCGCTCGTAGATGAGCCCCACGATGAGGAAGAGCCCACCGGTGGAGAGGCCGTGGTTGACCATCTGGAGGACGCTGCCCTCGAGCCCGAGCGGGTTGAGCGCGAACATCCCCAGCATCACGAAGCCGAGGTGGCTCACCGACGAGTAGGCGATGAGCTTCTTCATGTCCTTCTGGACGAGGGTCACGAGGGCGGCGTAGACGATGCTGATGATCGCAAGCGTCACCATCCACGGCACCGCCTCGAGCGTCGCCTGGGGCAGGAGGGGCAGCGAGAAGCGGACGAAGCCGTAGGTCCCCATCTTCAGGAGGACGCCGGCCAGGATGACGGAGCCCGCGGTGGGGGCCTCGACGTGGGCGTCGGGGAGCCAGGTGTGGAACGGGAACATCGGCACCTTGATCGCGAAGCCGAGGAAGAAGGCGAGGAAGACCCAGAACTGCAGGTCCGCCGGGATCCCCATCTGCATCCACACCGTGTAGTCGAAGCTGCCGGCCGTCTCGAAGCCCGGCAGCTTCTTCGCGTGGAAGTAGAGGGCGAGGATGCCGAGCAGCATCACCACCGAGCCCACCAGCGTGAACAGGAAGAACTTGATCGCCGCGTAGAGCCGCCGGGCGCTGCCCCAGATCCCGATGAGGAAGTACATCGGGACCAGCATGACCTCCCAGAACACGTAGAAGAGGAACATGTCGAGCGCGCAGAACGTGCCGAGCATCCCGGTCTGGAGGAGCAGCAGGAAAACGTAGTACTGCCGCACCCGGTCGGTGATCGCCGTCCAGGAGGAGAGGATGGCGATCGCGCCCAGGAGCGTGGTGAGCAGGATGAGGAGCGTGCTGATCCCGTCCACCCCGAAGAAGTACTGGACTCCGATCGAGGGGATCCAGGAGGCCTTCTCGACGAACTGGAAGGCCTCGGCCCCGCGGTCGAACCAGAACCAGAGGGGCAAGCTCACCAGGAAGCCCAGCAGGCCGAAGCCGTTCGCCACCCAGCGCACTGCGTTCTCCTTCTCCTTCCCAGAGAAGGCGGGCAGGAGGAGGACGAGGGCGCCCACGAGGGGCGTGTAGGTGATGATGGAGAGGAGGTGCTCCCGATAGAAGTCCATGCGCTTTGATGCCCCTTAGTACAGCCCGAGGAGGAAGCGGCCGGCCGCGATCAGCAGGAAGAGGCCGATCAGCATGCTGAGCGCGTAGTGCTGGACGAGGCCGTTCTGCACGGCCCGGAACGCGTAGCTCAGGTTGTCGAGCACGAACGCGGTGAAGTTGACGGCGCCGTCCACCACCCAGCGGTCCCAGAGGTTGGAGGCCTTCCCCACCACGTCGCGCACGCCCCAGGCCACTCCGTTCACCCCGAGCCCCGGCCGCACCTCGCCGTCGCCCCCGTCCACCACGAAGCGGTCGTTCGCGAAGAGCGCGTTGCCGCCGCCGAGGGCGAGGCCGCGGACGAAGACGGCCCCGTAGAGCTCGTCCACCCAGTACTTGTTCAGCAGCGTCCGGTAGGCGCCGGGGAAGGACGCGGCCAGGCGGTTGGGGACCTCGAACGCGCCCTTGTAGAAGCGGGTCGCCACGAGGATCCCGGCGGCGGCGACGAGGACGCTCAGGCCCATGAGGGCCAGCTCGACGCCGTGGCCGGGGACGGGCGCCTTGAAGACCTCGGTGAGCGCGTGGTGCGCGTGCTCGAAGGCGGGCTCCATGAAGTGCTCCATGAAGCTGCCCCCGCCGAGCACGGCGGGCACGCCGAGGAACCCCGCGAGGATCGAGCCCGCCGCCAGCACCTGCAGCGGCACGACCATCGTCTTCGGCGACTCGTGGACGTGCTTCGCCTGCTCCTCGGTCCCCCGGAAGCCGCCGCCGAAGGTCATCCAGTAGAGCCGGAACATGTAGAAAGCGGTGAGGGCCGCCGCCACCGCGCCGATCCCCCAGACCCAGCGCCCGTAGCCGCCGACGCGGTAGGCCGACCAGAGGATCTCGTCCTTCGAGAAAAACCCGGCGAGGGGCGGGATGCCCGCGATCGCGACGCAGCCGACGAGCATGGTGAGGTGCGTCCAGGGCAGCTTCGCCTTCAGCCCACCCATCCTCCTCATGTCCTGCTCGCCCGACATCGCGTGGATGACCGAGCCCGAGCCGAGGAAGAGGAGGGCCTTGAAGAAGGCGTGGGTGAACACGTGGAAGATCCCGGCGCCGAAGGCCCCCACCCCGCAGGCGAGGAACATGTAGCCGAGCTGGCTGACCGTCGAGTAGGCCAGCACGCGCTTGATGTCGTTCTGCACGAGGCCGATCGTGGCCGCGAAGATCGCCGTTGCCGCGCCGATCACCGCCACGGTGGCCATCGCGTTCGGGGCGTGGGCGTAGATCGGGGCCGAGCGCGCCACCATGTAGACGCCGGCGGTCACCATGGTGGCGGCGTGGATGAGGGCGGAGACGGGGGTCGGGCCCTCCATCGCGTCCGGCAGCCAGACGAAGAGCGGGATCTGGGCGCTCTTGCCGATGGCCCCGATGAAGAGGAGAAGGCCGACGAGCGTCAGCGTCCCGCCCCAGGCGTGCTCAACCGGCATCTCCGCGACCGCGGCCATGATCGACCGGAAGTCCAGCGTGCCGAAGGTGAAGAAGACGAGGAACATCCCGGCGAGGAACCCGGCGTCGCCGATGCGGTTGACGATGAAGGCTTTCATCCCCGCGTCGGAGGCGCTCTGCTTCTCGAACCAGAACCCGATGAGGAGGTACGAGCAGAGCCCCACGCCCTCCCACCCCACGAAGAGGACCGCGTAGTTCGCCCCCAGGACGAGGGTGAGCATCGCGAACATGAAGAGGTTCAGGTACGACATGTACCGGGCGTAGCCCGGGTCGTGCCCCATGTACCCGATCGAGTAGACGTGGATGAGGAAGCCGACGAAGGTGACGAAGAGGACCATCACCGAGGAGAGCGGGTCGACGAGGTACGCCCACTCGACGGTGAAGGGGGTCGCCCCCGCCGCGCCGTGAACGGCGGTCTCGGTGGCGCCACCGGGCAGCCACGTCCAGAGCGTCTCCACGATGGCGTGCTCGGGCGCGCCGTGGGCCTCGACGACCGCCCACGCCGCCACGAGGAACGACAGGAAGACCGTCCCCGCCGCCATCAGGCCGATGATCGGGCTGTGGTGGCCCTTCCGACCGAGGATGCGGACGCCGATCGTGAAGTTGAACAGGAAGCCGAGGAGCGGGAAGAGAGGGATCAGGAAGAGGTACGGGCGCATGTCACCCCACAGGCTGTCGGGCCGGGCGGATCATATTTGATGGCTCGGAAAGGCGTCAAGCCGAGCGGCTGCAGCCCTGCTCGCGGAAGAGCTCCAGCAGCGTCATCGAGCGAACGCCCATCGCCAAGCACACGTCCGGGATGTTCGGCCTGTCCGCCTTACCCGTCGCCGCTTCCGCGGTCACCACCGCGCACCCTTGCGCCATCGCCAGCGCAATCACGAACGGATCCGCCGCCGAGCGGTTCTTCCGCGTGTCCACGAGTCGCTCGTGCTTGCCCAGGATTGACGAGACGTGCCGCTGCTGCTCCTCGTCGATAACCCAGCTCGCCATAGGTATCACCTGCGCGCCCGCTCTCTCGGGTGTGCACGCGCCAGGGGTCCGGAATGCCGGAGGAACCGGGATCGGTCACCCGGAGCGGAGACCGGCCGGTCAGCGTTGTCGACGTCGCCTCGCCCTCGCCGGTACCTGGAGGACCTTCCGCACCTCATCGAGACTGACGGTCGGCTCGGCTCGACGGGCCTCGATCATCTTCCAGAAGCGCGGGTTCTGCATCAGGAGGACATCCTCGAGGTCGTGGCCCTCCACGCCGATCATGAGCACTGCCGGCCGCCCCTGCTTGGTGATCAGCACCCGCTCGCGCTGAGCCCGGACCACGCAGCCGCTCAGTTGCTGCTTTGCCTCTCGAAGCGCCATGACCTTCATAGGATCTCCCTGGTCGTCGAACGCCCTTTGCGGCGGACGGCCCGCACGATCACCTGCATCGCCGCCGTGTCCACGTCGTAGAAGACCCGGAGGTCGCCAACTCGAAGTTCCCAGACCGGCTTGACGTGCTCCCAGGGCGGCACCAGGCCCGCCAGCTCCTTCCGATTCCGGCTCGGCTCCTGCGGGTGCTCGCTCAGGCACCGCCCGATCTCTGCGACGACACGGGCCCTGTCACCGGCACGCAAGCGCTTAAGGTCGTCCAGCGCGCCGCGAGCGAAGCGGATACGAAGCATGTGTCCACAAATGTAGACGCAGTCCAGCTCGCCGTCAAGCCCTCGTCAGAGAGGGCTACACCACCGCCGGCTCCTCCGGGCTTCCCGACCACTTGGGGGCGAGGTCCTCGCAGGCGTTTTCCTTGACCGCGACGGTGTCTTCGTGCCGGATCCCCAGCTCGTCGGGTACGTAGATTGTCGTGGCGGGCCCCCACACAGACTGCTTCCCGTTCCTCTCAGTGCCCCGTGCGTCCCGCCAGCAGGTCCACGACGTGCGGCAGGAGCGGCACGAGGGCGGCGAGGCCGCTCCGCGCGCCCTTCGGGCTGCCGGGCAGGTTGACGATCAGGCACGCGCCGAGGAGCCCGGCGCGTCCGCGCGAGAGCGGCGCGAGCGGTGTGTCGGCGAGGCCGCGGGAGCGGAGGTGCTCGGCGATGCCGGGGGCCTCGCGCTCGAGCACGTCGAGGGTCGCCTCCGGCGTCACGTCGCGGGCGGCGAGGCCGGTGCCGCCGGTCGTCA
This sequence comes from Vicinamibacteria bacterium, assembly GCA_041489115.1. Taxonomy (GTDB): domain Bacteria; phylum Acidobacteriota; class Vicinamibacteria; order Fen-336; family Fen-336; genus DATBSL01. Next base: position 6,739 of record JBGPQQ010000097.1, read on the forward strand.
CGACGAGCGCCGAAGAGGCCGCCGCCTCGCGCAGGGCGGACGCGATCGCCACGCGCACGTCGGGCACGACCCTGGGCGCGTCGACCTCGAAGCCGGCCTCGCGGAGGAGCCGGCAGGCCTCGGGGCCGGAGACGTCCTCCCGTTCCCCGCGCGCGCAGGAGTCGCTAACCGTGATGACCGTCGCGCGGGGCATGAAACCTCCTCCGGCCTTCGGGACGACAGGCCTGGTTTGACGGTGCCGGACAGCGGCACCTATAGTGGAGGATAGGCAGTCTCGCGGGGGCCCCGCAACCCATAGATAACGGAGAGCGATCATGTCGGCCCTGACACTGGCAGTGTTCCTTCTCGGGCAGGCGGCCCCGGCCACCACCCCCGGGACGGAGGTGCGTGCCCTCACGGTGACCCTCCTCGACGAGAAGGACCGGGAGGTGACGGACGTCTCCGCCGCGGACGTCGCCGTCGTCGAGAACGGCGTCTCGCGCGACATCACGTCCTTCAAGCCCGACCGCCGCCCGCTCTCGGTGGCGGTGCTCGTGGACACCAGCGCGGCCGTGGGGTCGGCCTACCGCCTGAACGTGGTCGACGCCGTCGTGGGCCTGGTGACGCGCCTGCCCGACGGCACGCGCTACGCCGTCTGGACGACCGGCGACCGGCCGACGAAGATCGTGGACCACACGGACGACCGGGAGGCAGCGGGCAAGGCGCTCCGGCTCGTCGCGCCCCAGGGCGGCAACTACATGCTCGACGCCCTCGGCGAGGCCTCGGCCGACCTGAAGAAGCTCTCCCGCGAGGGCGACCGGACCGCGGTCGTGGCCGTGACCTTCACCGGGCCCGAGTTCAGCTACCGCGACAAGTACCGTGCGGCGGAGGAAGGGGAGAAGAACGCCGAGCTCGTCCTCTCCGTCCAGATCGACTCGGGCGATGCGGACTTCGACACGCGCGCGAACCTGAGCTACGTGATGGACCGGCTGGCGCGCGCCACGGGCGGCCGCTACGACCTCATCCTGTCGGCCATGGGCACGGACAGCGCGCTGCGGAAGGTCTCGGCGCACCTGCGGTCCGGCTACCGCCTCGCCTACGTCACGGTTCCCGACCTCAAGAAGCGCCGTCTCGACCTGAGCGTCGCCCGCATGGGCACGAGGGTCCTCCTCCCGAGCGTCTCGTCGCGGGAGGCTTCCCCCCGCGAGCCCTGACCGGCCGCCGCCGCGATCCGATGAAGACGAAGAAGACGCCGCTCCTCCTCGCCCTCGCCCTCGGCGCCGCCACCGCGCCGGCGCCCCTCGGCGCCCAGGCCCGGCCGCAGGCCCCGGTCTTCCCCACCGGCATCGAGATCATCAACCTGAGCCTCTCCGTCACCGACCCCCAGAACAACTTCGTGACCGACCTCGGCCAGCGGGACTTCGCCGTCTTCGAGGACGGGATCCGGCAGGAGCTGAGCCTCTTCACCCACGAGAACCTGCCGATCTCCCTGGTGCTGATGATCGACACCTCGGCCTCCATGGAGGAGAAGCTCGGCACGGCGCAGGTGGCGGCGATCCGGTTCACGAAGACGCTGCGGGCGCAGGACCTCGCCCAGGTCGTCCAGTTCAACGACCGGGCGACGACGCTCCAGCCCTTCACGAACGACCTCGCCGCGCTGGAGGCGGCGACCAGGAAGACGGAGGCCTCGGGCCCGACCGCCCTCCACAACGCCCTCTACATCGCGCTCAAGGACCTGATGCGGGACAAGAAGGCGGCGGAGCTCCGGCGGCGGGCGATCGTGCTGCTCTCGGACGGCGAGGACACCGCCTCGCTCGTCACCGACGACCAGGTGCTGGATCTCGCGAAGAAGAGCGAGATCAACATCTACGCGATCAGCCTGAGGTCGAACCGCGCGCACGACCGCGAGCGGCAGGCTTTCAGCCAGGCGGAGTACCTGGTCAACGCGCTCACCCGCGAGACCGGGGGCCGGGCCTTCTTCCCCGCCTCGATCGGCGAGCTCGACTCGGTCTACGACCGGATCGCGGAGGAGCTGCGCACGCTCTACAGCGTCGGCTACGTCTCGGAGAACACCCGCCGCGACGGCAAGTGGCGGCGGATCGTCGTGCGCGTGCCCGACCGGGAGGGCCTCAGCGTCCGCCACAAGCTCGGCTACTACGCGCCCCGCGGGTGACGCGTCATCCCGAGGGGCTTCAGTCTGCCCGGTCCCGAGGGATCCGCCGGTCCTGTCGGCCCGGCCAATCCAGTTGGATTGCGGATTCCTCGTCGCCCGGCAAGACAGGTGCTCCTCGGAATGGCATCAGAACCCGAACCAGAAGCGGACGCGCGGGCGGGGCGGGCAGTAACGGGGAGGCGGCGCCGGGTTGTAGCCGTAGCCATACCCGTAGCCGTAGCCGTTGCCGTAGTCGTCGTAGGAGCCGTAC
>JBGPQQ010000098.1:0-9133 GCA_041489115.1 Vicinamibacteria bacterium
CCCTGTGCCGCGGCCTTGCGGCGGCGGAGCCAGCGCGAGGCGAGGTAGAGCGTCAGACCCAGGAGCGCCACCACCACCAGCGGCACCAGGATCGCGAGGATGAAGGTCACGATCGCGATCCCGTCCTCGACGAAGCTCAGCAGCGGGTTGGCGAGGCCGCCGGTCACCGTGGTCGAGGCCGCGCGCAGCGCCGACTTGGCGGCGTGCGGCACGAGGGCCGAGGGCGCGCCCACCGCGGTGCCGAGGACGATCGAGCTGAGCGGGTCGGTCACGGTGCCCAGCACGGAGGCGGCGAGGAGGGCCCCCGCGGCCGGCCGCAGCGGCGTGCCGATCACGTCGAGAGCGTGATCGAGCGCGGGTATCTTGTCGCCGACGAGCTCGATCACGGTGGCAACGCCGAAGAGGACGAGCGCCTTGTTGGAGGAGAGGAACTGGAAGGACGAGCCGAGGTCGAGGACCCCGAGCCGGGCCAGGCCCCCGGCGAGGAGGAGGGGCAGCCAGGCCCGCAGCCCGGCCGACGCCGCGAGGGCGACGGCCAGCGCGAGAGCGGGCAGGAACTCGGCGAGCGTCGCGACATCCATGCTCCGAGACTAGGACCCCCGCCGGGGGGTGTCAAGGAGCGGGAGTCGCGGCCTCCAGCATCGCGCGGAAGCTCTCCACGTTGCGCATGCGGCGCTTCGTGTACTCCATCGTCCCGCGGTCCTGCTGAACGCGGACGCGCGTGGCGGCCCCGGGCTCGAGCGCGACCTCGCCCGCGGCCAGGACGACGTCGCGCCACCGCGGGGCGGCGGAGCCGGCGTCGTTCACCTGGTAGGCGAGGCGCAGCCGCCGTGGGCCCGCGAGCTCCGCCGGCAGCGTGATCGGCAGCCGGATCTCACCCGAGGCGAGCTCGGGAGGGGCCACCAGGACCCCCGGGGCGGCGCTCACGAAGAGCCGCTCCCTGGAGAAGACGAAGGAGTTGACGACGGCCTTCGGGAGGTCCTCGGGGTCGAGGTTCACGTCGGTGTAGGCGGCGATCTCCCGGTCGTCGAGACGCACCTCGAGGCGCAGGCTCGGGTCCTCGGGGGCCGCCTTCGGGTCCCAGGCCTGCCAGAAGGCGGCGCCGCTCAACACCACCACGAGGGTCGCCGGGGGCGGCGGCGGGACCGGCGTCGGCACGGGCGCCGGCGGGACGTTCAGCACCTCCTCGCTGCCGTCGTCGCGGCGGATGCGCTCGACCTTGTCGACGGGGATCACGAGGACGCCATAAGGCGTCTGCACGCGGACGCGGCGCGTGATCCGGCCCACCACGCGGCCGGTGACGCGGTCCCCGTTCACGAGCACGACGACGTCGGCGCGCAGCAGGGGCGCGGCGAGGACGAGGGCGAGGGCGGCGAGCCCGGCGCGCATCAGCCCTTCTTGAACAGTCGGCCGAGGAGCCCCCCGCCGTCGTCCTCCGGCGGCTCGGGCTCGGGGGCGTGCGCCGCGAGGTACTGCGCCGCCTCCTCGTGGTCGGGCTCGAGCTCGAGCGCCTTGCGGTACATCGTCACCGCGCGGGCGCGCAGGCCCTTCTGGGCGTAGAGCTCGCCGAGCAGGGCCCAGGCGTCCACGGCCTGCGGGCTCTCGCGGGTCGCGGCGAGCAGCACGCTCTCGGCCTCCTTGGCCCAATTGGGGTTCTTGGCGTAGCAGCGCGCGAGGGTCAGCTGGCCGCGCAGGCGCGTCTTGCCCTGCACGGCGTCGACGGCGGGCTGGAGGAGCTGGATGGCGTCCCAGTACTTCTCCTGCTCGAAGAGCTTCGCCGCGCGGCGGATGGACCTCTCGGCGAGGCGGGCCTCATCCTCCGGGTTGCGGGCCGGCTCCGGCGCAGGGGGCTCGGGCGACGAGGGCGCCGCGGAGCCGGCCGCCGCCGCGCCGGCCGCCGCGCCCGGCTTCGGGCGCTGCCGCCCCAGGCGCTCCTCGTAGTCGCCCCGCTTCCGCGGGTCGCGGAGCACCTCGTACGCCTCGCCCAGTCGGATGAAGACGGCTTCGAGCTCGTCGCACAGGTCCCCGAGCGAGACGCCATGGTGCACGTCGGGGTGGAAGCGCTTCGCGAGGCGGAAGTAGGCCTCCTTCACCTCGGCCTCACCGACGGAGCGGGAGAGCCCGAGCACCTCGAAGTGGGTGCGGGTCTCGAGCCCCTCCCACGCCTCGAGGATCTCGCGGCGGCGCTCCGCTGCCTTCTCGTCGAGGGGCCCGGGGCCGGCCGGCGGCGGCCCGGATGGCGGCGGCGCGACGGGGGCGGCAGGCGGGGCGGCGGGCAGCGGTGGTGTGACGGGCGGCGGTGCGACGAGCGGCAGCTCGGGCGCCGGGTGCGCGGGTGCGCTGGCGTCGCGAGGACGGCGGACGCCCACGTACTCGACGACGCCGGTCGAGAGCAGGCCGAGGAGGCTCTTCTGCGCCTGCTCCGCCGGCAGGGGGATCATCTGCACGATCTCGCGGGCGCTCGTCACGCCGTCCACGCGAGACAAGACGAAGCCGTCGGCGGGAGACAAGCTCAGCTTCTGAAAGCGCAGCAGCGGGTCGCTCGAGAGCACGAGCACGCGGTCCATGTCGCCGAGGCCGTAGCGCACCACGTCCGGGTCGCGGACCGCCTGGACCGCCTCGAGGATGAGCTCGCCCGTGGAGAGCTTGAGGGTGAGCTCCTCGCCCGGCCCGCCCTCGGCCTGCTCCTCGAAGGCGTAGGTGCCGTCGTGCCACGCGAAGACCCGGGCCAGCATCTCGTGGACGTGCAGGGCGACGGCGTCCTCGAGGCGGCTCGCGTCGATGAGCCCCATCTCGCCGAGGACCTCGCCCAGCCGCCGCCCGTCCCGCACGGTCTCCGCCGCCCGGGCGAGGTCGGCCTCGGAGAGGAGCCCCCGCCGCACGAGCATCTCGCCGAGCCTCTCCTCCAGCACGTTCGTGTGGGCGTTCACGATGTGTCCGTGCCGGAAGCGCAGGCTCTGCCGCTCCTTCCCCCGCACGAGGTGCAGGGTCCCGTTGCGCCGGCCGACGTAGATCCCGCGGAGGAGGTCGGGGACGACGCCTTCGGCGAGATCTCCGTTCATGCCGCCGCACCCGTCGCCCTCACGTCCCTAGCGTTTCCGGGGAAGGGGCGCCGCCAGCTCCTGGTGGTTCAGCGAGTGGACGAGCGGCAGGTCCTTCGCGGTCAGGACGCCGGCCGGGGCGGCCAGCAGCTTGGGAAGGCTGTTCAGGAGCACGGCCGCGGCGGCGAGCTCTCCGTTGACCCCGCCCGCGATCGTGGCGTCGACCGGCGGGTCTCCGTCCACGAGCACGTGGTCCCGCGGGGCCTCGGCCCCGACGTACACCTGCAGGTCGAGGCTGATCGCGAGCTCGCCCCCGCGGTAGGCGCGCACCGCCTGCTTGATGCCGGCGGCGGCCCCGGCCGGGATGCGGAGGTACTCGGTGTCGAGGTCGCGGGGGGCGATGGCCGGCTCCAGCGTCTCGTCCACGCGGTCGAGCTTCCACCCGAGCGCGCCCGCGATCATGTGCGCCGACTCGACGAGGCCCACGTGGCGCACGCTGCCCTCGGTCACCGCGCGGCGGAACTGGCCGAGGTTCAGCCCGGCGCCCACGCGCCGCTGGAGGGGCAGCTTGCGCGCCGCCGCGTCCACGACACGGGTCACCGAGACGCGGCGCACCCGGGCGCACGGCGCGGTGAGCGCGAGGGCCAGCGCGTCCATGGCGAAGCCGGGGTTCACCCCGGTCGCGAGCACCGACACCTTCTTCCGCTTCGCGAGGCGGTCGAGCTCCCTGAACGCGGCGGCCCGGGCGGGCACCGGCCAGACCAGCTCCTCGCAGGTGGTGAGCACGTTGATGCGGCGAGTCACCAGGGCCGCGATCTGGGGCTTGACGTCCTTGAGCAGCGAGGAGGTGCAGACGAAGGCGACGTCGGCGCGGACCTTCCTGAAGAAGCGGTCCGGGTTGCCCTCGACCTTGACCCGGAGCTTGCGGGGCAGGCCCAGGACCGTCCCCACGTCCTTGCCCGCGTGGAGCGGGGCGGGGTCGGCGGCCGCCACCAGCTTCAGGGCCGGGGTCTGCAGCACGGCGCGGGCGACCGCCTGCCCCGCCGGACCCAGCCCGGCGATCGCGACCTTCAGAGTTCGAGGCATCCTCAAGCCCTCCCGGCGCCCCGCCCGCCCTAGCGCTCCACCTCGATCGGTGGGACCTCGGGCTCCGGCTTCGTCGCGATGATGGCGGTCGCGGCGATGGGCAGCAGCGTCGTGTAGCTGCCGCCCTGGAGCGCCAGCGTGACCTCGTAGTAGCCCTCCGACGAGATCCTCACCAGCCTCCCGTTGGCGGCCTTGGTTCCGCCCAGGAGGTTCGCCAGTAGGTCGCTCGTGACCTTGACCGTCGCCTCGCGCTCGATCATCGCTATAACTCCTTCAGGCTCCTGCGCACGATCTCCAGTGCGGCGTCCGCCTCGGCCGAGGCCAGGTTGAGGGGCGGCCGGAAGCGGATCGACCTCACCCCGCACCGGAGCAGGAGGAGGCCGTTCTCCAGCATCCGGTCTTGGGCCCTGCCGCGCAACTCCGGCGTCGGGAGGTCGAAGGCGATCATCAGCCCGCGCCCGCGGGCGTTCGTCATCACGCCCCCGAGCTCCCGCTCGAGCCCCAGGAGGCCCTCGAGGAGCCGCCGGCCCACGACCCTGGCGTTGTCGACGAGCTCGTCCTCGTGGATCACCTCGAGGTAGCGGCCGGATCGCACCATGTCGGTGAGCCCGCCGCCCCAGGTGGAGTTGATGCGCGAGGACGTCTTGAACACGTTCTCCGGCTCGGCGTCCACCCTCGGCCCGACCATGCAGCCGCAGACCTGCATCTTCTTGCCGAAGGCCACCGCGTCCGGCTCGAGGCCGAAGTGCTCGTGGGCCCACATCTTCCCGGTGATGCCGACGCCCGTCTGCACCTCGTCGAGCACGAAGAAGACCTCATGCTCACGGGCCTTCCGCTGCAGCGCCTGGAGGAACTCCCGGCGGAAGTGGATGTCGCCGCCCTCGGCCTGGATGGGCTCGATGAGGATGGCCGCGATGTCGTCGGGGTTGTCGGCGAAGGCCTTCTCGACCTGGTCGAGGGCCCGCTGCTCGGCCGCGGCCACGTCCCTCTCCACCTCGGCCGTGACCGGAAAGCGGAGGCCGGGGTTCTCGATGCGCGGCCAGGAGAACTTCGGGAAGAGGTCGGTCTTGACCGGGTCGGTGTTGGTGAGCGAGAGCGCGTAGCCGGAGCGGCCGTGGAAGGCCTGCCGGAAGTGGAGGACCTGCTGGCCCTTCACCCCGGGGATGCCTTTGGCCCGGTTGCGGCGCACCTTCCAGTCGAACGCGGTCTTGAGCGCGTTCTCGACGCCGAGGGTCCCGCCCTCGATGAAGAAGGCGTACCGCATGTGCGCGGGCATCGCCAGGCGCCCGAAGATCTCCACGAACCAGGCGTACTCCACGCTGTAGAGGTCCGAGAGCGCCGGCTTGAGCTGCGCCACCCGGTGGAGGACCTTCAGGAACTCGGGGTCCTTCATCTTCGGGTGGTTGTAGCCGATGGGATTTGAGGCGAAGAAGGTGCAGAAGTCGAGGTAGTCGCGCCCGGCGCGGGAGTCGTGGACCCAGGCGCCGCGGCTCTTCTCGAAGTCGAAGACGAGGTCGTAGCCGTCGGCGAGGATGTGACGGGCCAGGATCCCGTGGACCTCGGCCGGGGAGATGGGGGTGAGGGTCGAAACCGTCATGTCGGAAACTCCGTGAGTGGAAGCCATTGGCCGAGGGTGGGCAGAGGGCAGCTCCGCCCTACGTCATCCCTCGGTCGTATTGCGACAAGAGCTTTCGCCTCAACGAGTTGACCACGACAGCCTGCCTGGACGGAGCGGCCTCGCCCCAAGTTTGTCCAATGCTAGCACAGGTTTAGGCCGGCAGGCGGCTCCGCCCCGGGGGCTATAATCCCCCTTCCCGATGGACGAGCCGATCGATCCCGCCTTTCTTCGCAACTCCGAGCTGTTCGAGAACCAGCCGGCGGAGGTGGTCCGGGCGGTCCTCGCCCAGGGGGAGCTCCTCGAGTTCGGCCCCGGGGACGTCGTTTTCCGCCAGGGCGACCAGGGGGACCGGCTGCTCGTGGTCAAGAGCGGGGTCCTCGAGGTGTTGGCCGCTCCGACCGACGGCTCGGAGCCGGTCGTCGTGGCCTACCTGGGCACCGGGGAGGTGATCGGCGAGCTGGCCCTGCTGACCGGCTCGCCCCGCAGCGCCACCGTCCGCTCGCCTGAGCACGCCAGCCTGTTCGCGGTGGACAAGACCGTCTTCTTCGACCTCATGGACAGCCTGCCGGCCTTCTCGCGCAACCTGTGCGTCGTCCTGGCCCGGCGCCTGGAGACGACCACGCTCAAGGTGCCGCGCGCCGCGGGGAAGCAGCTCCAGGGCAACCTGAAGTACTTCGACCTCGCCACCGTCATCCAGACGCTCATCGGCTCGCGCCAGACGGGCGCCCTGGTGGTCAGCCAGGACAAGCACAAGGTCGCCGACATCTTCTTCTTCCGGGGGAACATCGCGCGCGCCCGCTACCGCCAGCTGGTCGGCGACGACGCGGTCTTCGAGCTCTTCCAGAGCCCGGTCGAGGGCGACTTCTCCTTCACCGGCCGCGAGGTGCGGGAGGAGGAGGTCCAGAGCGAGATCTCCATGCCCGCCATCTCCCTCCTCATGGAGTCGGTGCGGATGCAGGACGAGCTGCCCGTGCTCAAGGAGCGCCTGCCCGACCCCCGGCGGGTCCTCCGCCAGAAGGCCGCCCACCTCGCCTGGGAGGAGCGGGACACGATCGAGCTGGCGGCGGCGGTGTGGTCGCGGCTCAAGAAGGGGGCGAGCCTCGAGGACCTGCAGCGCGGCGTCCCGCGCTCCTCCTACGCGATCTACCGGACGGTCGCGGCGCTCCTGGACGGCGGCCAGATCGAGTAGCCGCCCGTGCTCAGATCCGCGTCGCCTCGCGAAGCTGCTGGCGGATCCGGGCGCCCTCGGCCCGCGTCTCCTCGAGCTCCCTCGTGACCCGCGTGATCGCGCTCCGCTTCGCGAGGAAGGACCAGTTCGCCGCCTCCAGGAGCAGCCCCGAGACGATCGCGATCCCCACCGCGTTCAGGAGGAGGTTCGTCGAGAGCGGGGCGCCCTTCATCCCCACCTGGTAGAGGGCGAAGATCACGCCGATCCCGAAGCCGTTGGCCCCGATCCCGAAGCTCGCGCGGGCGTGGGCGAGCTCGGCCTCGAGCCGGTTCACGAGCTGCTGGTTCTGGCCGAGGGCGTCGCGCAGGGGCCCGACGTCGGCGGGCACGAGCCTGAGGCGGTCTCCCCGCACGACCTTGTGCTTGGTCCGGCAGGAGCCGCACACGACGTGGTCCCCTTGCGCGTAGTGGTCGGGGACGGAGATCTCCTCACGACAGTGGACGCAGGGGGCCTTCTGGGCCCCGGTCTCGCTCACCATGGCCCGTTCCTCCACTCTGGAAGCCTAGCAGACCCGCGCATTCGCGGACAAGAAATGACACACTTGGGTGTGCCGCCGACGGTTTCCTGCCCGCGCTGCGGGGCCTCGAACCGGGTGGTCGCCGAGCGAGCCAGGGGCGGCCTGCAGCCCGTGTGCGGTCGGTGCCGGGCGGCATTGCCCACGTCGTCCGACGTGGTCGAGGTCACCGACTCGCGCTTCGAGGAGCAGGTGCTGGCCTCGCCCCTGCCCGTGCTCCTCGACGTCTGGGCGCCGTGGTGCGTGCCCTGCCGGGGCATGGAGCCCGTGATCGAGGAGCTCGCCTCGTCGCTCTCCGGCCGCGTACGGGTAGTGAAGCTCAACGTGGACCGCAGCCCCGAGGCGGTCGCGCGCCTCCGCATCCAGGGCGTGCCCACCGTGATCGTCTTCAAGGACGGGCACGAGGTCACCCGCATGGTCGGGGCGCGGGGCAAGAGCGAGTTGATGCGGGCCCTGGCAGGCGTGGCTTGAGCGCCCCCGCGGACGAGAGGACCGACCCGGACCTCCTCGAGGCCGCCCGCTCGGGGAGCGGCGAGGCGCTCGAAGCGCTGCTGGAGCGGCACGAGGCGCGCCTCTACCGCTTCGCGCGCCGCCTCTGCCGCCATCGCGAGGACGCGGAGGACGTCCTCCAGGAGTCGCTCCTCGCCGCGGCGCGGGGGCTCTCCGGATTCCGCGGCGCCTCCTCGATCGGCACGTGGCTCTACACGATCGCCCGCAGCTTCTGCATCAAGAAGCGGCGGCGCAGCGTGTTCGCCCCGGCCGAGGTCTCGCTGGACACCGAGGCGTCGGTCGCGGCTCGAGGCATCGCCGACCCCGGCCGGCGGCCGGACGAGGCGCTCGAGGCCTCCCGCCTCGAGGCCGCCCTCGAGCGGGCGATCGCCGCGCTGGACCGCCCCTACCGCGAGGTGCTGCTGCTGCGCGACGTCGAGGGGCTCTCCACGGCCGAGGTCGCCCGGGTGACCGGCCTCAGCGTGCCCGCGGTGAAGACCCGCCTGCACCGGGCGCGAGGACGGCTGCGCGAGGCGCTCGCGCCGCTCCTGGCTCCGCGCGGCGCGCCCGCGCTCCCCGCCCGGCCGTGCCCCGACATCGTCCGGCTCTTCTCGCGCCACCTCGAGGGGGACGTCTCGGCGCGGACGTGCGCCCGCATGGAGAAGCACCTGGCCGGCTGCCCCGGGTGCGAGGCCACCTGCGACGGCCTGAAGGAAGTGCTGCGGATGTGCCGCACGGCCCCGGAGCCCGAGATCCCGGTCGAGTTGCAGGACCAGGTCCGCCGCGCCGTCCACGAGGCGATCGGCGGCTGACTCGCGGTCCGGGTCAGCTCGGGAGGGCGTTCTTCGCGAGCAGGAAGAGGCCGACGAGGATCACGAAGGCGGCGAAGGCCCGGCGCAGGCGCGCCGGGTCGAGGGTACCGGCGAGACGGACGCCCCTGAGCGCGCCCGTGGCCGCGGCCGCGGTGAACGCGGCGGTGAGCCCGAGCGGCACCTCGCCCCGCCCCAGGTGGCCGGCGAGGCCCGCCGCCGAGGTGGCCGCGATCACGAGCAGCGATGTGCCGATCGCCCGGTGAATCGGAAGGCCGACGAGCAGGGTGAGCGCGGGAACGATCAGGAAGCCGCCGCCCACGCCGAGGAAGCCGGTGAGGAGGCCGA
>JBGPQQ010000099.1:0-9009 GCA_041489115.1 Vicinamibacteria bacterium
CACAGCGCGGGCGCCAGATGGCAGGTACGGACTACGCGCGCGCTCGAGGAGGCGACCCGACCCGCCCACCGTTGCGGGCGCCCGGTAGGACTGAGAGCCATGTGGAACAATAGGCCCATGGCTGAGATCGAATCGCTGTTTCTCGGGAAGACGTTCGACGACTTCCTGTTCCGGCCGCAGCACAGCCCGGTGCGCACGCGCCGCGCGGTGTCGCTCGCCATGCCGCTCGTGGCCGGGCTCGACCTGGCGCTCCCCGTCCTCGGCGCGAACATGGACACCGTCGTCGGCGAGGAGATGGCGAAGACACTCGCCCTCGAGGGGGGGATCGGCTTCCTGCACCGGAACGCCTCGATCACGGAGCAGACCGCGCGCGTCCGCTACGTGAAGACGCGCCACTCTTACGTCATCGAGCGGCCGCTCTTCCTCGAGCGGACGGCCACGGTCGCGGAAGCGCGGCAGGCCATCCGCAGCCAGAACGCGAGCAGCTTCCTGATCGAGGAGACGAAGGGGAGCGAGCGGCTCGCCGGCATCCTGTCCCACCGCGACATGCCGCTCGACGCGGTCTCGGACGCGCGGCCGGTGTCGGAGTTCATGACCCCGCGCCAGCGCCTGGTCACCCGCCCGCCCTCCGTGTCGCTCGAGGACGCCGAGCGGGCCATGTTCGAGCACCGCATCGAGAAGCTCCTGCTCGTGGACGAGCAGGGGCTCGTGCGCGGCCTCGTCACCATGCGCGACCTCAAGCTCTACAAGCAGAAGCCGCACTCCACCAAGGACGCCCGCGGGCGGCTGCGGGTGGGGGCGGCGGTGGGGGCGACCGGCGACTTCCTGGAGCGGGCGCAGGCTCTCGTCGGGCAGGAGGTGGACGTGCTCCTGCTGGACGTCGCCCACGCCGACTCCGAGGCGGTGGCGCACGCGGTGGGGGAGCTGCGGAAGAAAGTGGAGAAGGTCCCGCTCGTGGTGGGCAACGTGGCCACCGCGGAGGCGGCGCGGCGCCTGGCGGGGCTGGGGGTGGACGCGATCAAGGTCGGCGTCGGCCCCGGGCGCGGCTGCCGCACGCGGCTCGAGACGGGGGCGGGGGTCCCGCAGCTGCAGGCGGTGCGCGAGGCGTACCTCGCGACGGAAGGCCGGGTGCCGATCATCGCCGATGGCGGGATCCGGGACGACAAGGACCTCTTCCTCGCCGTCGCCTGCGGGGCCTCGACGGTGATGCTCGGGAGCCTCCTCTCCGGTACCGACGAGGCGCCGGGGATGCTGGTGGAGGACCCCGCCACCCGGCAGAAGATGAAGCTCTACCGCGGCATGACCTCGCCCGAGGCGGTGGCGGACGGGGCCGAGGGCGACGAGCTGGCGGAGGCGCTGCGCACGCCGGCCGAGGGGCAGTCGGTGCGCGTGCCCTACGTGGGGAGCGTCGTCGGCATCCTCGCCCGCGTCCGCGGGCACCTGCAATCGGCGGTCAGCTACGCCGGCGAGTCGAGCCTGCGGGCCGCGCACGAGAAGATCGCGCGAGATCCGGGGCAGTACCTCATCCCGCTCTCGGAGGCCTCGCGGCGCGAGTCGTTCGTACGGTAGCATCGTTCAGGGGGATTCCCGACGTCCGGCCACGGGCGGCCGTGTCGGCGTCGGGGCGGGGGGGAAAGTCCATGGGAAGGATCTACGAGGACAACGCGGCGTCGATCGGGCGGACGCCGCTCGTGCGGATCAACAACCTGACGAAGGGCGCGGGCGCGAGGGTGCTCGCCAAGATCGAGGGGCGCAACCCGGCCTACTCGGTGAAGTGCCGCATCGGGGCGTCGATGGTGTGGGACGCGGAGAAGCGCGGGGCGCTCAGGCCCGGCAAGGCCATCCTGGAGGCGACGAGCGGGAACACCGGGATCGCCCTCGCCTTCGCCGCCGCCGCCCGCGGGTACGAGTGCGTCCTGACCATGCCCGAGACCATGAGCATGGAGCGGAGGAAGGTGCTGGTCGCCCTCGGGGCGCAGCTGGTGCTCACCCCGGGGCCGCTGGGGATGAAGGGCGCGGTGGCGAAATCGGAGGAGCTGGCGGCGGCCGAGCCGGGCCGCTACGTGATGATGAAGCAGTTCGAGAACCCGGCGAACCCGGCCATCCACGAGGCGACGACGGGGCCCGAGATCTGGGAGGACACGGACGGGGCGGTGGACGTCTTCGTGGGCGGGGTGGGGACGGGGGGAACGATCACGGGGGTGAGCCGTTACATCAAGAAGACGAAGGGCAAGGCGATCCTGAGCGTGGCGGTGGAGCCGGAGGCGTCGCCTCTCATCACCCAGACGCGGGCCGGGCAGCCGCTGACGCCGGCGCCGCACAAGATCCAGGGGCTCGGGGCGAACTTCGTCCCGAAGAACCTGGATCTCTCGATGGTGGACCGCGTGGAGCGCGTCTCCAACGAGGAGTCGATCGCGGTGGCGCGGCGGCTGGCGCGGGAGGAGGGCATCCTCTGCGGGGTCTCGTGCGGGGCGGCGATGGCGGCCGCACTGCGCCTGGCGTTCGGCCAGGCCTTCGCGGGCAAGACGATCGTGACGGTGCTGCCGGACTCGGGCGAGCGCTACCTCAGCGGCCCGCTCTACGAGGGGCTCTTCGCCGAGGTCGAGAAGATGGCGGCCTCGCCGGTGAAACCGTGAGCGCCGGGGGGGAACTGCCGCAGCTCGTCGAGGGGATGCTCGCGAGCTACCGCCGGGACCCGAGGGCCCAGCACGTCAACCGGCGCTTCCTGCCCTCGCGCGACGAGATCCTGGAGATCGTGAAGCTCCTGCTGGAGCTCTTCTACCCGGGCTACTTCGGACGGCAGGACCTCACCGACGAGAACCTCGCCTTCCACGTGGGCAACCAGCTCTCGACCCTGCGCGAGAAGCTGGAGAGGCAGGTGGAGACGTGCCTCTGCTTCACCGCGGAGTGCGACGGGAGGCCGGCCCACGCCTGCTCGGGGGAGGCGCGGCGGGTCACGGCGCGCTTCCTCGAGCGCCTGCCGTCGGTGCGCGACGCGCTCGTCCTCGACGTGCAGGCCGCCTACGACGGCGACCCCGCGGCCTCGAGCCTCGACGAGGTGATCCTCGCCTACCCGGGAATGCTGGCGGTGACCGTGCACCGCGTGGCCCACGAGCTGCAGGTCATGAGGGTACCCCTCATGCCGCGGATCATGAGCGAGTGGGCCCACTCGCGCAGCGGCGCCGACATCCACCCCGGGGCGCGGATCGGGAAGAGCTTCTTCATCGACCACTCGACGGGCGTCGTGGTGGGGGAGACGACCACGATCGGCTCGAGCGTGAAGCTCTACCAGGGCGTGACGCTCGGGGCCCTCTCCATCCCGCGGGACGAGCGGGGGCGCGTGATCCGCGATACCAAGCGGCATCCCACCGTCGAGGACGGCGTGACCATCTACGCGAACGCGACGGTGCTCGGCGGTCACACCGTGATCGGCGCCGACAGCGTGGTGGGCGGCTCCGTCTTCGTGACCGACAGCGTGCCGCCCTCGACCCGCGTGGCCCTGCGCCCACCGGAGATGACGGTCCGCGCGAAGGCCGACTCCGGCGACTTCGCGATCTGATCGCTTCAGGCCGTAAGCTACTCGCAATAATATACTTAGATCGCCACAATCGGGTTTGATCGAGAACACAGTCTCACGTATCATGTGTTCATGAAGAACGTGACCATCGCGCTTGACGAGACGACGCTGCGCGACGCCCGGCGAATCGCCGCGGAGCGGTCGACTTCGCTGAACGCCCTGATCCGGGACTTCCTCGAGCGGCTCACCCAGCGCGAGTCGCACGCCCGCAAGGCGCGCCGTCGCATCGAGGGGCTGTGTCGCGACTCGACGGCCGAGGTCGGAGAACGCGGCTGGAGCCGGGACGAGCTGCATGAGCGTTGACTGCTTCCTCGACACCAACGTCCTCGTGTACGCGGTGTCGTCGGCCGAGGCCGACGCGGCAAAGCGCGCGAAGGCGCTGGACCTCGTCAGGCAGACGGACTTCGGCCTGTCGGCCCAGGTGCTCCAGGAGTTCTACGTGACGGTCACGCGGAAGATCCGCAAACCCCTGGCGCCGGAGCTGGCGGTCGCGCTGATGGACGAGTATCGCGTGTTCCCGACCGTGCCGACGGACTATCCGCTGATCGTGTCGGCCGTCGAGCTGTCGCTGCGATACGGCATCTCCTACTGGGACGGGGCGATCGTCGCCGCTGCCGAGGCCCTCGAGGCAAAGGTCCTGTACACCGAGGACCTGGCTCACGGGCAGCACTACGGACCGGTCCGCGCCGTCAACCCGTTCCTCCAGGCCTGATCCGGCTACCGCGAAGCCAGGCGCTCGACGGTCGCGTAGGCGCGGGCGATCTTCTCGCGGTAGCGCTCGGCGCTGTACTCCCGCTCGATGAGCTCGCACCCGCGGCGGGCGCGGGCGGCTGCGTCTTCCGGCCGGTCGAGGGCCGCCCGGATCCCCGACGCGAGGCCCTGCGGGGTGGGGTCGACGAGGAACGCCGTCGCGTCGTCGAGGAGCTGCGTGTGAGTGGGGATGCGGGTGGCCACGAGGGGCCGGCCCGAGGCCAGATACGTGAAGATCTTGAAGGGCGTGTTCTGGCCCTTCGCGCGCGGCGAGGCGAGGACGTCGGCCAGGGCGAGGAAGGCCGGCAGCTCCGATGGCGGGCGCTGACCCGAGAACACGCAGCGCTCGCCGACGCCTCGCGCCCGCGTCTCGGCCTTCATGCGGGCTACGTCGTCAGGGCCGCCGCCCATCAGCAGCAACTGGACGTGCGGCACGAGGGCGAGGGCGTCGAGCAGGAGCTCGAGCCCCTGGTAGGGCTCGAAGTTGCCCGAGTAGAGGACGACCGGCCAGGGGCCCAGGGTCAGATCGCGGCGCAGCGCCTCGACAGCCTCCGGCGAAGGCGCGGTCCGCGGGTCCACGAGCGGCGGGTCCTCGACCTGGAAGACGGGCACCCCCGGTGCGCGGGCCTTCACGCCCTCGCTGAGGCTCGAACACACGGTGACGGCCACGACCGAGTGCCGCAGCGCGTGCCGTTCGAGAGCCTTGGCCAGCCACAGGATCGGCCCGCGCGTGGCGAAGCCGGAGTAGCGGAGCTGGTCGGGGATCGACGAGTCCACGTCCATGACGAGCGGCACGCCGAGGAGCCGCGTGAAGGGAGCGATCAGATGCGCCGACTCCTCGACGGCGTGGACGACGTCGTAGCGGCCGAAGGCGAGCCGCCAGACGGCCTCAGCGAGGAAGGGCACGTCGAGCGCCATCTTGGCGAGCGACGGCCCCGCCTTCACGCGCCCCACCGGGAGACGGAGGCTGCGCAGGTGCCGGACGCCCTCGCCCGGCGCCGGCTCGCCCTGTGGGAACGTCAGCAGGTCCACCTGGTGGCCGAGTCCGGCCAGCGCCCGCGTCATGTGCAGCACGGCGAGCGGCGTTCCACGGACTTCAAAGAACGGCTGAGGAGCCAGAAACAGGATGCGAAGTCGTCGGTCAGCCATTCTCGACCCGCAGGATACGGTACCAGACCGTAGCAGCGGTCACAGGCCACCGTTCACGGGGGGGTCTGGGGGGGCGATGCCCCCCCAGAACAAAGAACGCCAAGTACAGCCTAGCCGTATCCGGTTCCTACCCCGCACTCCCGCGGCCCCACGAAGGCATGGGAGCTGTCCGATCTCCCCGTAGCGCAGGATGACAGATGCCCCCAGTCTGGCCGTTGCCCTCTACGTCGTCTTCGCCTCGCGGTGCCGGTCGACCCAGACGGCGACGGCCCAGAAGAGGAGGCCCCCGATCCCCCCCGCCCAGCCCACCGCTTCCACGCTCGGCGGCGGGGGGCTCGTGACGTTGCCGGCGTAGATCAGCAGCAGCAGGGCGACGAGGCCGGCGAAGCGGGATAGCTGTCGAACCGCAAGGGCGTGACGGCGGTGTCCCCGGGCGCGATGGTGGCGTGCTCGACGCTGGCCAGCATCAGCCAGGGCCAGACGAGGTCGGGCAGCTGCGCCGCGGCGAACAGCGTGCCGAGGGAGGCGCGCGGCGCGAGCCGCTTCGCCGCGTAGGCCGTCGCGAAGTGTCCGATGAACATGGCCGCCTCAGTGGCTCAGGAAGCGCTCGGCATCAATCGCGGCCATGCAGCCGCTGCCCGCCGCGGTGATGGCCTGGCGGTAGCGGTGGTCGGCCACGTCGCCGGCGGCGAAGACGCCGGGCACGCTCGTCGCGGTGGTGCCGTCGTGCTCGAGGAGGTACCCCTGCTCGTCCATCTCGAGCTGGCCGGCGAAGACGGCCGTGTTCGGCGTGTGGCCGATCGCCATGAAGATCCCGCCGCAGGGAACCTCCTTCACCTCGCCCGTCTTCACGTTCCTCACCACCGCCCCGGTGACGCCCGCGCCTGGCCCGCCCAGGATCCTCTCGATGACGCTGTCCAGGAGCCAGGCGATCTTCCGGTTGGCCTTCGCCCGGGACTGCATGGCCTTGCTCGCGCGCAGCTCCGCGCGGCGGTGGACGATCGTGACCTTCGAGGCGAACTTGCTGAGGAAGGACGCCTCCTCCATGGCGGTGTCGCCCCCGCCCACGACGAGCACCTCCTTGCCCTTGTAGAAGAACCCGTCGCAGGTGGCGCAGGCGGAGACGCCGCCGATCTTCGTGCGGAAGTCCA
Organism: Vicinamibacteria bacterium; assembly: GCA_041489115.1. Classification (GTDB taxonomy): domain Bacteria; phylum Acidobacteriota; class Vicinamibacteria; order Fen-336; family Fen-336; genus DATBSL01. The sequence goes on from JBGPQQ010000099.1 coordinate 6,628, forward strand.
GCTCCTCGGGCAGGTTCAGCCACTGCGCCCGGGCGCCGGTCGCCACGATCACGGTGTCGGCCGTGATCTCGCCGCCCGCCAGGGACAGCCTGAAGGGCCGCTCCTTGAAGGCCGCCGACCTCAGCTCCCCGGTCGCGAACTCGGTGCCGAACCGCTCCGCCTGCTTCCGCATGCGGTCCATGAGCTCGGGGCCCATGATCCCCTCCGCGAAGCCGGGGTAGTTGTCGACCTCGGTGGTCAGCATGAGCTGCCCGCCGGGGACGTCGGTCGGGTCGTCGCCGCCCCCGCCCTCGACTACGAGAGGCTGGAGCTCGGCGCGCGAGGCGTACACGGCGGCGGTGAGGCCGGCGGGGCCGGAGCCGAGAATGACGACGCGATAGTGGCTCTTGCTGGGCATGGCGGGTCGCTCCGGTGTCGCTGAACGGCCCAGTATAATCCGGGGATGGCCGACGCGCCCTCCATCGACATCCTGCTCGCCACCCTCAACGCGACCGAGGTCGGCAGCCTGGACGCCATCGCCGAGAAGGTGCAGCAGGTCCGGCGGGGCCTCGAGTCGCTCGGGCAGGCGGAGCTGGCGGGGGCGGCGGCGGGGGCGGAGGCGGCGCTGCGGCGCGGGGACGTGGCGGAGTGGAAGCGCGCCCGCGCCTTCCTGCAGAGCAAGATCGGGCACCTGCGGTAGCCCCGCGGATGTGCCGGCTGGCTCCCGGGGCCGAGGGCTGAGTCCTTCGGCCGCCGGGGCGCGTCAGAAGGGCGGCGGGATCCGCCCGCGAGAAGGGAAGCATGTCTCGAACCGACATCGACGTCGCGAAGCTGAACGAGGCCGTCCGCGAGGAAGCGCTGCTGGTGCAGGCCGCGATGGACGAGGTGCGCAAGGTCATCGTCGGCCAGAAGCCGCTCGTCGAGCGCATGATGGTGACGCTCCTCTGCCGCGGCCATCTCCTGGTCGAGGGCGTCCCCGGCCTCGCCAAGACCCTCGCCGTGAAGACGCTGGGGCAGGTGCTGGACCTGCAGTTCGCCCGCATCCAGTTCACCCCCGACCTCCTGCCCGCCGACCTCGTCGGGACGCTCGTCTTCCAGCAGAAGACGGGCGAGTTCGTGGCCCGAAAAGGCCCGGTCTTCACGAACCTCCTGCTGGCCGACGAGATCAACCGCGCCCCCGCCAAGGTGCAGTCGGCCCTCCTCGAGTCGATGCAGGAGCGGCAAGTCACCCTCGGCGACGCCACCCACCCGCTGCCCGCCCCCTTCCTCGTGTTCGCCACGCAGAACCCTATCGAGCAGGAGGGCACGTACCCGCTGCCCGAGGCGCAGGTGGACCGCTTCCTGCTCAAGGCGAAGGTGGACTACCCGTCGAAGGCCGAGGAGCGGCAGATCCTCGACCGCATGGTCTCGGGCGAGGCCCCGGCCGTGTCGCGCGTCCTCTCCGGTGACGCGGTGCGCCGGCTCGCCGGCCGCGTGCGCGAGGTGTACATGGACGAGCGGCTGCGCGACTACATGGTGGCGCTCGTGGCCGCGAGCCGCCGCCCGCGCGAGGTGGGGCTTGTGGACCTCGCGCCCCTCATCGCCTACGGCGCCTCGCCCCGCGCGACCCTCGCCTTTTCGGAGGCCTCGCGGGCGGTGGCCTTCCTCCGCGGCCGCGGCTACGTGGTGCCCGAGGACGTGAAGGAGATCGCCTACGACGTCCTGCGCCACCGCATCCTCCTCACCTACGAGGCGGAGGCCGAGAACGTCACCAGCGAGTCCGTCGTCGACCGGATCCTGGAACGGGTCGAAGTGCCGTGACACATCGGGCCGACGCAGCAGGCCACAAGGGGGGTCTGGGGGGCGGAGCCCCCCAGATCAAAGAGAGCCAGGTTCAGCCTGGCCGTATCGGGCTCCTATTCCCCGGAGCCCCTCACCCTCTCGCCCGTCCCCGGTCCTTACTCCGGACGCGCGTTGTCCTTCTCGAGCCGGGACGGCAGATCCCTCGTCGCCCGACTCGAATGGAGCTCCTCGGGATGACACGACTGTGGATTCCTCGTCGCCCGGCGGGGCCGGAGCGACTCGGAATGGCGTGATGCTCGATCGCGAGACGCTGCGGAAGATCCGGCGCATCCAGATCCGGACGAAGGTGATCCTCGAGTCCGGGATCGGCGGGGCCTACCACGCCGTCTTCAAGGGCCGTGGCATGGAGTTCGCGGAGGTGCGCGAGTACGCCCCCGGCGACGAGGTGCGCACGATCGACTGGAACGTCACCGCCCGCATGGGCACGCCCTACGTCAAGAAGTTCGTCGAGGAGCGCGACCTCACGCTGCTGCTCGTCATCGACGTGTCGGGCTCGCAGGAGTTCGGCTCGCGCTATCTCTTGAAGCGCGACTACGCGGCCGAGCTGGCGGCGGTGCTGGC
>JBGPQQ010000100.1:0-8963 GCA_041489115.1 Vicinamibacteria bacterium
GCTCGTCCCAGCCGCCGCCGAGCGTGTAGCGCTTCTCGCCCGAGGTGTTCCAGCACCACTCCTTGACGTTTCCGGCCATGTCGTAGGTCCCGACGGACCCGAGCCCTTGTCGGGCCCCGACCCGGGCCGGCCCCTTGCCGTCGAAGTTCGACAGCGTCAGCAACGCGGGCGGCGTGGCGGGAATTGTCGCCGCGAGCCAGTGATGCACGGTCGGCAGGCTCTTGCCGGCGAACTCGGCGTAGGCCGCCGCCTCGTACCAGCTCACGCCGCGCACGGGGTAGTCGTCCTCGCCCGCGGGGTAGCCCCCTGCCTCCCAGGTCGAGGGGCCGGGGCGCCCGGTCCGGTCGACCAGCCTCCGCAGGGCCTCTTCCCACGAAACCTCGCGGCCCTCTTCGACGAAGGGCGGTTTCCAGTACTGGCGCTTCCGATAGCCGCCGGCGTCGACGAACGGCTGGAACTGCCGGTTGGTCACCTCGTATTGGTCGAGCCAGAAGCCGTCCCGCTCGACGGTCTTGCCCTCGACATTTGCCTGGCCGCCGGGGACGAAGACCATCCCCTTCGGCACGGAGCCCACGGAGTGCAACTTCACGTGAAGCGTCAAGTCCCTCGGGGCGATCTCGACAGGCTCGAACCCCGGCTTCTGGATCCGCCACCGTGGCCACAGCCTGGTGAGCCGGACGTTCTGGATCGGCGTCGGGCCGAGGGCCTCCCACGCGCTCTCGGGCTCGCTGTAGCTCTTCCAGCTGACGTCCGCACCCTCGGGTTCGGTGTGCACGGAGTACTCGCGGGTGAGCGACTCCCACAGGCGCTGGGCCTCGGCGTCTCCGGCCAGGTACGGCAGGACCTGCCGCGCCAGCCGGAAGGCAGCCACGTTCTTGTCCTCGGCATCGAGGCGTGCGATCTCCGGCAGGGCGCGCCTCGCCCGCTCGATCCGCGCGCTGCGCACGGAGAGCCACGCCCCCGCGGAGAGCAGGGCGAAGAGAGCGAGCCCCGCGGGGACGGCCACGCGCGGCCGGCGCCAGAGCGGGGGCCCGACCTCGGCTCGCTTGCGGGCCTCGTCGAGGTCGCGCCACAACTCCGCACCGGAAGGATAGCGGGCCTCGGGCTCCTTCTGGAGACACCGGAACACGATGCGCTCCACGTCGGGAGGGATCTCGGAGCGCATCGCCCGGGGAGACGGCGGCGTCGTGGTGAGAACGGCCTTCCGGACCGAGACCTGCGAATCACCCTGGAACGGACGGCGACCGGTGAGCATCTCGTACAGCACTGAGCCGAAGGAGAAGACGTCGCTTCGGCCGTCCACCGGCCGGCCTTCGGCCTGCTCGGGCGACATGTAGGAGGGCGTGCCGAGAACCGTTCCCTGCTCGGTCCGGAGGCCGGCCGAGACCGTCGGCGTCGAGTCGTCCCCGGACTGCGGCTCGCTCAGCTTGGCCAGGCCGAAGTCCACGAGCTTCGCCTCGCCGCTCTTCGAGAGCATGACGTTCGCCGGCTTGACATCGCGGTGGACGATACCGGCCGCGTGCGCCGCGGCGAGCGCGCTCGCAATCTGGACGGCGTAGTCGAGCGCCTCAGAGACCGGAAGGAGCTTCTTCTCCAGGAGCCGGTCGAGGGAGGTGCCGTCGACGTACTCCATGACGATGAAGTCACGATCGGCTCCCTCGGAGGAGTCCCGGTCGATTTCGTGGATGGTGACGATGTGGGAGTGGTTGAGGGCCGAGGCGGCCCTCGCCTCGCGGGCGAAGCGTTCCCTCCGCTGGCGGCTCGCGGCGGCGTCCGGGTGCACGATCTTGATGGCCACGGTGCGATCGAGGCGCGTGTCGCGGGCGCGATAGACGACTCCCATTCCTCCTTCGCCCAGCTTCTCGAGGATCTGGTAGTGGGAGACGTTCCGGCCGATCATGTCCAGCCCTCCGGGACTACGACTCGAAGTTTCGTTCTCGTAACCCGCCAGCGGCCTCCAGGGAACGGCCACCCGGAGTAAGGCGCTCCTCGCGCGGCGGTGATTCGCAGGCGGCCCTGTTTGCCGGTTTGAGATCGCAGCATTCTAACGCGCTTGGTGAACGCCAAGCCATCAGAGATGCGCGGCCTCGCCGGCTGCGAACCCGGAGGCTCGTCTCGGCCTTTCGTATGAACCCGCGAGGATAGAAACGATGCGTCCCCCGGTCAATGGCCGGGATCAGGAAATCTCGTCATGCCGCCGATTTGCCCTCTCGATGACCGTCAGCCGGTGAGGCGGGCGACGCGGTCCGCCGTCTCGAGGGCGGCGCGGGAGCTGTGGTACGGGCACTTCCAGGGCTCGACCTTCGGCAGGCCCGGGATCGGCACGCCGCCGCGCCGCACGCGCCAGCGCCACTCGCCGTGGACGCGGTCGATCAGGAAGCGCTCGACGAAGGCCCACGCTCGCTCCGCGGCGTCGAGGAACGGCTCCTCGCCCGTGAGCTCGAAGGCGTTCAGGAAGCCCACCACCGCCTCCGCCTGCATCCACCAGTGCTTCTCGTCGTCGAGCCGCCCGTTCTCGTGCCGCTCGGCGAAGACACCGCCGTGCTCGGCGTCCACGCCCTCCGCGAGGGTGACGCGCGCGATCCGCACCGCCGCCGCCTTCGCCCGTTCCAGGAGCACCGGGTCGCCCGCGGTCTCCGCGGCTTCCACGAGCAGCCAGCCCGCCTCGATGTCGTGGCCGTACGAAATCATGCGCGAGACGGGCGTCCACCGCTCGTCGAAGAAGAGGACGAGGTGGGAGGTCGCCGGGTCGACGATCCGGTCGAGGTGCAGCTCCACGAGCGCGCGCAGCCTCTCGCGCAGGCCCGGGTCGTCCCACGCGCGCAGCAGGTTCGCGTAGCCCTCCATGACGTGGAGGTGCGTGTTCATCGACTTCGGCGCGTTCAGATCCTTGTCGCTGAGGCGCACGTCCTCGAGCGGGCTCCAGTCACGCGCCCGCGCCTCCCAGTAGCCGCCCCACTCGGGGTCCGAGGCGTGGGCCTCGATGGCACGGTGGAGGGCGATCGCCCGCGCGAGCGCCTCCCCGCTTCCCGTGGCCTGGTGGTACTCGGCCAGCGCGTACAGGCTGAAGGCGAGCGCGTAGGTCTGCTTCCGATCGGCCAGGGGCCGCCCGGCGTGGTCGAGCATCCAGTACGTCCCGCCGTGCTCGTCGTCCCAGAAGCGCTCGAGCAGGTACGCGAACGCGCGGTCGGACATCCGCCGGTGGGCCTCGTCCCCGGTGCGACGGAGCGCGGCGGAGTACGTCCAGAGGATGCGGGAGCACAGCACCCCGCCCTTCGGCGCGAGCGGACGGGCGACGCCCTCGTCACTCACGTACCCGAGGAAGCCGCCGTGAGCCTCGTCGACGACCTCCCGGATCCAGAACGGAAGCACGTTCCCGCGGAGATCGCGCTCCATCGCGTCCCGGAGCGCGCGGAGACGGTCGGTGATCGTCATCGCGCGGAACATATCAGAGTCGGTCCCCTTCCCCTCGGCCGCGGCGAGGGGCACACTAGGAGCGGAGGTCACCATGTCCCATCCCGGCCCCCGCGTCGTCGGCGCGGCCGTCGCCGCGCTCCTGCTCGCCGCCACGCTCGAGCCCGCCCCCCGGCCCGGTGCCGCGCCACCCCTCGTCTGCGCCGCCCAGCCGGCGAACGGCCAGGACCCGCGCCCGCACTGCTGCTTCGCGAACCCCCGCTACGTGGGCACCTGCGAGGTCGAGCCGGCGAAGGACGAGACCTGCGCCTCGATCCTCGAGTACCTGAACAACCCCCAGTCCCAGGCCAAGGCCTACTGCGGCAACACGAGCGTCCGGGGCGGCTGGAAGCTCGAGCCGTGCGAGCCGAAGATGAAGCAGGACTAGAATCGGCTCCGTGACCGGCGCCTTCCACCACTCCTACGACCCCGTCGCCGGCAGCATCGTCCTCTCGGCCCTCGCGGCCGCGCTGCCCCTCGCCGTCCTCGGCGTCCTGCTGGCGGTGGCCCGGGCCGCGCCCTGGAAGGCCGCGGTGGCGGGGGCGGCGACGGCGTTCGGCCTCGCGTGGCTCGTCTGGCGCATGCCGCTCGGCCTCGCCGTCTCCGCCGCCACCCACGGGATGGCCTTCGGCCTCTGGCCCATCAGCTGGGTGGTCCTGAACGCCGTCTTCTTCTACAACCTCACCGTGGCGAGCGGCGACTTCGACGTGATCCGCCGCTCCCTGGCGAGGCTCACCGAGGATCGGCGCATCCAGGCCCTCCTTGTCGCCTTCTGCTTCGGGGCGCTCATCGAAGGCATCGCCGGCTTCGGCGCGCCGGTCGCGATCAGCGCCTCGATGCTCGCCGGCCTCGGCTTCGAGCCCGTGGCCGCGGCCGTCCTCGCCCTCGTCGCCAACACCGCGCCGGTGGCCTTCGGCTCGATCGGCATCCCGATCACCACCCTCGGCGGCCTGCTCGCGCCGATGCTGGGCCGCGACGTCGCCTCCACCACGCAGGCCCTCTCGTCGATGGTCGGCCGGCAGCTGCCCTTCTTCTCGCTGCTCGTACCGGCCTACCTCGTCGTGCTCCTCGCGGGCTGGCGGCGCATGCTTGCGGTGCTCCCCGCCGTCCTCGCCGCCGGCCTGAGCTTCGCCCTCGTGCAATTCGCGGTCTCCAACTTCGTCGGCCCGGAGCTGACCGACATCCTCGCCTCGCTCGCCTCGCTCGCAGCGCTCGCGCTGCTGCTGCGCGTCTGGAAGCCGCGCGAGGTCTGGCGGGGCGAGGGGCGGGAGGTCGCGGGCACGAGGGACGAGCGGCGCGACCCGACCGCCCGCGTCGTGCGGGCCTTCGCCATCTACGCGCTCCTCGTGCTCGTCGTCCTCGGCGGCCAGATGGCCGCGTCGGCCGGCCTCAAGAACGTGAAGTGGGAGACCCCGTGGCCGGGCTCGTACGTGACGATCGACGGCCGGGCGGCGCCCCTCGTGCACCGCGAGCCGCCGATCGCGGCGCCCTCGAGCGCATACCCGCTGTCGTACCGGCTGGACCTCCTCGCCTCCGCGGGGACGCTCGTCCTGGCCGCATCCGCGGTGGCGTTCCTGGTCATGCTCGCCTTCGGCGCCCCGCCGGCCGCGTTCGGCATCACGTTCGCGCGCACGCTGCGCCAGCTGAAGCTGCCGATCGTGACGATCGCCTTCATCCTCTCGATCGCGACGGTCATGAACTACTCGGGCATGACGTCCTCGATGGCGCTCGCGCTCGCCGCGACCGGCGTCCTCTTCCCGTTCTTCTCGGCCTTCATCGGCATGCTGGGCGTCTTCCTGACCGGCAGCGACACCTCGTCGAACACGCTCTTCGGCCCGCTGCAGGCCACCACCGCGAAGGTCTCGGGCCTCGACCCGATCCTCACCGCCGCCACCAACAGCTCGGGCGGCGTCATGGGCAAGATGATCAGCCCGCAGAACCTGTCGGTGGGCGCGGCGGGGGTGGGTGCCGTCGGGCGCGAGGGCGAGATCTTCCGCCGCGTGATCGGCCACAGCCTCGTGCTGACGAGCCTGATGGGCCTGCTGGCGATGCTGCAGGCCTACGTCGTGCCCTGGATGATCCCGGGGCGCTGAGTCATTCGCGCTCGCGCGGGGCCTGCCTTCATCTCGTCGAGCCGCTGCACCTCTTCCGCGAGGCTCAGCCGGCCGGGCTCGCCGTCCGCGAGCGACAGGGCTTGCTCCCTCTTGCTCTGTGCCCTCTTGCTCTGTGCCCTCTTGCTCTTGCTCTGGTTCGCGGCGGGGCGTAGCCTCGGGCACGACGGCAAGGAGGCTAGGCCATGCACCCTGTGCGGCGATCCGCGATCCTCACCGCAGCCCTGACGGCGATCCTGAGCTGGACCACGACGGCGGAACCGGCCGACGTGCGTCTCGACCTGCGCGAGGGCTGGGCCCTCCAGTCCTCGGCGAAGGTGACGGCCGGCGGCGAGGCGGTGTCGCGGCCCGGCTTCGCGACTGCCGGCTGGCACCGCGCGACCGTGCCCACGACCGTCGTCTCCGCCCTGGTGGCGGACGGCACGTACCACGACCCGTACTACGGGATGAACATGCGCGAGATCCCGGGCACGACCTACAAGGCCGGCACGAACTTCTCGAACGTCCCGATGGCCGCGGACAGCCCGTTCGCCGTGCCGTGGTGGTATCGCACGGAGTTCACCCTGCCGCCCGACGCCGCCGGCCGCACCCTCTGGTTGCGGCTCGAGGGCGTCAACTTCCGCTTCGACGCCTGGCTCAACGGGAAGAAGATCACCGACACCGCGAGGACCGCCGGCGCCTTCCGCGTCCACGAGCTCGACGTGACCGGCGCCGCGAAGCCGGGACCGAACGCCCTCGCCGTCCTCGTCTCCGCCCCGAAGCCGGGCGATCTCGCGATCACCTTCGTGGACTGGAACCCCATGCCGCCCGACAAGGTCATGGGCCTCTACCGCCCGGTGACTCTCGTCGCGACGGGCCCGGTGGCGCTCCGCCACCCGCAGGTCGTCACGAAGCTGAACCCTCCGGCCAACGACCGGGCCGAGCTGACGGTGAAGGTCTTCGCGACGAACGCCAGCGCCGCGCCCGTCGCCGGCACGTTGAAGGGCCGGGCCGCGGGGGTCTCCTTCCAGAAGGAGGTGGCGCTCGCCGCCGGCGAGTCGCGCGAGATCGCGATCGGACCGGCCGACGCCCCGCCGCTCGCGGTGGCGAACCCGAGGCTCTGGTGGCCGGCGCAGTACGGCGAGCCCGTCCTGCACGACCTCGACCTGGAGCTCGTGGTGAAGGGCGCGGTTTCCGACCGCGCGCACGCGAGGTTCGGCATCCGCGAGTTCACGGCCGAGCTGACGCCGAGCGGCCTCCTCTACAAGGTGAACGGCCGGAAGATCCTGATCCGGGGCGCGGGCTTCACCCCCGAGATGATGCTGCGCTACTCGCCCGAGCGGTACGAGCAGGAGATCGCCTACGTCAAGGACATGGGCCTCAACACCATCCGTCTCGAGGGCAAGCTCGAGGCCGAGCCTTTCTTCGACGTCACCGACCGCGAGGGCATCCTCGTCATGCCCGGCTGGTGCTGCTGCGACCACTGGGAGAAGTGGAAGGAGTGGGGCGCGGAGGACCTGCCCGTCGCGACGGCGTCGCTGCGCGACCAGGTCCTGCGCCTCCGCGGGCGCGCGTCCGTCTTCACCTGGCTGAACGGCTCCGACGGCCCGCCTCCCGCGAATGTCGAGAAGGCCTACCTCGACGTCCTGAAGGAGCTCAGCTTCCCGAACCCCGTCGTCTCCTCGGCCACGGAGAAGAAGGCCGAGCTCTCGGGGCCGAGCGGGATGAAGATGCGGGGGCCCTACGAGTGGGTGCCGCCTCTCTACTGGTACACCGACACGAAGCTCGGCGGGCCTCACGGCTTCGCCACCGAGATCGGCCCAGGGCCGGCGCCGCCGCCCCTCGAGAGCCTGAAGCGCTTCATCCCCGCCGACAAGCTCTGGCCGATCAACGAGGTCTGGAACTACCACTGCGGCGGCGGCCCCTTCAGGACGATCGACGTCTTCACGAAGGCCATGGACGGGCGCTACGGGCCCTCGAAGGGCGTCGAGGAGTACGCCCGCAAGGCCCAGGCCACGGCCTACGAGTCGCACCGCGCCATGCTCGAGTCCTTCGCCGAGCGCAAGTACACGGCCACCGGCGTCATCCAGTGGATGCAGAACAACGCGTGGCCGGGTTTGATCTGGCACCTCTACGACTTCTACCTCCGGCCCGGCGGCTCGTACTTCGGCGCGAAGAAGGCGGGTGAGCCGCTGCACGTGCAGTACGCCTACGACGACCGCTCGGTCGTCGTCGTCAACAGCACGCTGAAGGAGCACAAGGGCCTGAAGGTCACCGTCCGCGTCCTCGACCTCGCGTCGAAGGAGCTTCTCGCGCGGACGGCGCCCGTGGACGTCGGCCCGGACGGCAGCGTGAAGGTCTTCCAGGTGCCGGAGCCGCCGGGGCTCACCCCGACCTGGTTCCTCGCCCTGACGCTCGACGACGCGAGCGACCGGACCGTCAGCCGCAACGTTTACTGGCTCTCGACGAAGCCCGACGTGCTCGCGTGGGACAAGTCGGAGTGGTACTACACCCCGCAGACCCAGTACGCCGACCTCACGGGCCTGCAGAATCTCCCGCCGGCCGAGGTCAAGGCCACGGCCCGCTTCGAGGGCGGCCGGGCGAGAGTGACCCTCGAGAACCCGTCGAAGGCGCTGGCCTTCCTCGTCCACCTGGCCGTCAGAAAGGGCCCGGGCGGCGAGGAGGTGCTGCCCGTCCTCTGGGAGGACAACTACGTCACGCTGCTGCCTGGCGAGACGCGCGAGCTCGCTGCCACGTACGCGGCGAAGGACCTCGGCGGCGCGGCGCCGGTGGTGACGGTGGACGGCTGGAACATCGCGGAGGCCACGGCGAAGTAGGACCGCCGTCAGACGAGCGTCGACAGCAGCGCCAGCGCCGGGGCGACGCGGATGCCCTCGGGCGTCACGAAGTCCTTGCGCCCGACCGCCGACACCAGGAGCTCCATGTTCCCGAGATCCTGCACACGCTCCTACCGTGATTTTCGACGATGGTCAAGAACACTCACGGTGGTTTTCGACCCTGGGTGAAAACACACACAGCCACGGCGATGTGGGCCGCATCGCTGCCAGGGGCCCCGCTCACGGGCCCGGCGCCGAACGCCCGTGCAAGCGAGCGCCCGGCGGGGCGTCGGCTCGCTCGGCCCGGGACGGCGGGTCCTCCGGGCAGCGGGGTCTGGCACGATGCGGCCAATTCACAGCCGGTGCGAGTTTCTTGGCAGGGAGGGTGACAGAGCGGGCCGGCGCTACTCGGCGTCGAAGCCGAAGACGACCCGTTCGCCGGGATGGCCCTGCAGGCGGAACGCGACGGTCTCCGGGCCGATGACCACCGCCTCGCCCGCGACCACCCGCAGGCTCCCCGGGCGGATCGCTCCGGCGGCCAGGGTGAAGCGCCACCTGCCGGGCCGGGAGCCCTCGACGAGGA
>JBGPQQ010000101.1:0-8937 GCA_041489115.1 Vicinamibacteria bacterium
CCCGGAGCAGGTGCGAGGCGGGCCAGCGGCCGATCTTCGCGGGGTTGCCGAAGTCGGCGTACTGCGCCCCGACCACCATGGCCGCATGGGGGTAGCTGCCGAGCTCGGCGAGTTGCTGGTGCAGGCCCTTGATCTCGTGCACGTTGCCGAGGAAGTTCTCGCGCGTCTTGCGCTCGACCACGGCCACGAGGCGCTCCTCCTCGACGAGCGCGTAATCGCCCACGGGGAGCTTCCGGCGCGTCACCCGCGCGCCCGGGAACTTCCACGGGTAGAGCTCGGCCGAGTCGATCACCACGTCGAGCCCGCCGCGCGGGAGGAGCTCGACGCGCCCGCTCGTCCGGTGGGCGCGGACGCCCTGCTCGGTGCGGAAGAAGATCTGCTCGTAGGTGCCGGGGCGGTCCTTGAAGGGCTTGTCGATCTTGAGGAACTCGCAGCGCTTCCTTTGGGCGCGCACGGCGAGGAGCGTCCGGCCTTCCTGCTCGATCGTGATGCGGAAGGGGAAGCGCCGGTCCTGCGTGCGGTCGACGACCCAGGTGGCCATGGGCGAAGGCAATCTGGCGCTGTCCCGCTCTTGCCGCCACCCGCGACCGCCGCCTGAGGCAACGAACCACTCGGAGTCTGGGAGGCTGGGCTCTCAGGAAAGACAAGCATACTTGACAATAAGGAAAGCTGACTTTATATTTCGTGATGACCCCGGTAACTGGGACCGGGGTCGGACAGGGGTGAGGTTCTCAATGACCAGGCGCGTGCGAGTGATGGGGCTGCCTGCGCTGGCGGCAGTCCTCGTGGCCGAGCTCAGCCTCGACCTGATGATGCGAGCCGGCGTCGAGCCGCTCACGATGAAGCTCGATTGGCACCACCCGCTGCAGTTCTACATCCCTTGGCTTGCCTGCCTGCCGGTGATCGCTGCTGCGGCCGCGTATTGGTCGAGCAGGCAAGGGGGAACCCCGGGCGAGATGGCTCTGGCGGCGTTGTCCCCCGCGATCGCGGAACTCGGGCTGGTCGTCTTTGGGACCATCCTGGACCTCATCGTTGACGTTGGCTCCGGCCACCACACCCTCTGGGGCACGCTCTCCGGAACCGGTTCGTTCTCCATCTCGAGGGTGCTGGTCCCCGGCGTTGCCCTTTCGGTGGGGCTTCTTGCGTTCCCATCCCGGCGCGATCGCGCCGACTCCGGAGCCCTCTGGTTCGCGGTATCGGCATTGGGGTCGGTGGGAGGGGGCTGGCTGACCGAGCGGGTCGGCCGTTTCTACACCAGCCCTACGTTCGGCGGCGGCTTCACGGTTCTTCTGGTCGGCCTCGCCCTGATCTTCCTGGCGGGCTTCGCCGCCTGGAAGCTGGCGCGGGCCGGGCTCTACTCCTGGCTCCTGCCGCTCGCCGCCCTGAACCTCGTGCTCCTTCGCCCGGGCCGGGCCGGCGACATCGCCACGTGGCGCCTCGAGTGGGGGGTCATGGGCCTCGCCTGGACGCTCGCGGCCGTGCTGGTCTTCGCCCGCCTTCTGCGGCGCTCCGACGAGCTGGAGCGCCGTCTCCATCTGGAGGGGGCTTTCTACGGCCTCGCCACGGGCCTCGTGGCCGCCCTCGTGTACGCCCTCTTCGAGACCCGCCTGCCGCCGCTCCGCGCGCAGTGGGTCGCGGTGGCGCTGCTACTGTCCTGGTGGGGCGGCTTCTTGGAGTGCGCCCGCCGCTATCGGTGGCGCGCATGAAGAACCGTCTCCGCGTGCTGCGCGCCGAGCGCGACTGGTCGCAGGCCGATCTTGCGGAACGCCTGTCCGTCTCCCGCCAGACCGTGAACGCGATCGAGAACGAGCGCTACGACCCGAGCCTGCCCCTCGCCTTCGCGATCGCGCGGATCTTCGCCCTGCGCATCGAGGACGTCTTCACCCCCGACGCCGAGCCCCCGCCCGTCTCCGGCGAGCCGCCCGGGTGAGCCGGCGCCGTCCGCCCCGCTCGTTGCGCGCGCCGGGCTAGAATCGAGCGGTGGAGCTCGAGCACCTGCCGGGAGGTGATCTGGTGGCGAAGGGACTCGAGGACCTCGCCCGCTCGAGCGAAACGGTCGAGGCCCTTCTCGTCTCGATCGCCGCGCCACGTCTGCGGGCCCTGGGCTTGTCTGTGAAGCGGCCGCTGCCCGAGCCGGAGCACCGGCTCTACGAGCGGCTGGCCCGGGAGGACCCCGACTCGGCCCACTCGCGCTACAACGCTCTCCTCCGGCGGCTGACGAGCTTCGAGAGCGCGCTCGAATGCGTGGGCTAGCCGATGCCGAGCGCCTCCGACGCTTCCTGAGGGAGCTCGCCCGGGAAGCCGATGCCGACACCGCGGTCTATCTCACCGGTGGCGCGACTGCGGTCCTGCTCGGCTGGCGCGAAAGCACGATAGACGCCGACATCCTGATCGTCCCGGAGCGGGACGCGCTGTACCGGGCGCTGCCACGCCTGAAGGAAGAGCTGCAGCTCAACGTGGAGATCGCGAGCCCCGCGCATTTCATCCCGGAGCTGCCGGGATGGCAGGAGCGCAGCCTGCTCATCGAGCGCCTGGGAAGGCTCTCCTGCTACCACTACGACCCGTACTCGCAAGCGCTGGCCAAGATCGAGCGCGGACACGCCAAGGACCTGGCCGACGTCGCGCAGCTCATCGACCGCGGCCTCGTGGGCCCGAAGCGGCTCCTTGAGCTCTTCGACGCCATCGAGCCGCAGCTTCACCGCTACCCGGCCGTGGATCCCCCCTCCTTCAGGAAACGACTCGACGACGTCCTGGGGTGGAGAAGCCGGCCCCTCGAGTAGGTCGTCGTGGCGTACGTCGAGGGTTTCATGGGCCCCATCGGCACGAATCATGGCTGTTTCGAGAGAATCCGCTTGACAGCGCGCGGCCAGGGGCGCACCATCGCCGACACTCTCGTCATGATGGCCAACACCGCAGCCCGCGCCGCCGTTCTCCCGAACGTGGCGGTACGACTGTCGCTGCTGGTCCTGCTGCTGGGCATCCTGCCCGGGGGGCTCGTGATCTAGGCCGACAGGCAAGCCGAGGCCAGACGCGAACCCCCGAGGGAAACCTCGGGGGTTTTGCTGTTTGGGCCTCTCGCGGAGGAGCGAGTGCAACGAACGGGCGCACAGATCATCTGGGAATGCCTGATGAAGGAGGGGGTGGAGACCGTCTTCGGCTACCCCGGGGGGGCGATCCTGCCCACCTACGACGCGATGCTGGACTACCCGGTCCGGCACGTCCTCGTGCGGCACGAGCAGGGGGCGGCCCACATGGCCGACGGCTTCGCGCGGGCGAGCGGGAAGGTCGGGGTCGCGATCGCGACCTCGGGCCCGGGGGCGACGAACCTGACCACCGGGATCGCGACCGCGATGCTGGACTCCTCGCCCACGGTCTTCATCACGGGCCAGGTCTCCTCGAAGGTGCTCGGCACCGACGCCTTCCAGGAGGTGGACGTCACCGGGATCACGCTCCCGATCACCAAGCACAATTCGCTCGTGACCGACGCGCGCCACATCGCACGGACGATCCGTGAAGCCTTCGTGATCGCCCGCTCCGGCCGCCCGGGGCCGGTGCTCGTCGACATCACGAAGGACGCGCAGCAGGGGAAGGCCGACTTCCACTACCCCGAGACCGTCCACCTGCCCGGGCTCCACGAGCCCGAGCCGCCCGACGCGGAGAGCCTTGCCCGCGCCGTCGAGCTCGTCGACAAGGCGGAGCGCCCGCTCATCCTCGCCGGGGCCGGCGTGATGAGGTCCGGGGCCTCGCCGGCGCTGCGCGAGTTCGCGGAGAAGACGGGCACGCCGGTGGCCCTGACTCTCCTCGGCATCGGCGGCTTCCCCCAGAGCCACCCGCTGTGCCTCGGCATGATGGGCATGCACGGCGAGGCCTTCGCCAACACCGCGATCCAGCACGCCGACCTCCTCCTCGCCTTCGGCATGCGGTTCGACGACCGGGTCACCGGCAACATCAAGACCTACGCCCTCCACGCGAAGAAGATCCACGTCGAGATCGACCCCTCCGAGGTGGGGAAGAACATCAAGGTGGACGTCGCCCTCGTCTGCGACCTCCGGGTTGCTCTCGAGGCCCTGACCCCCGCCGTGAAGGCGAGGCGCCCCGAGGCCTGGATCGCCGAGATCGAGGGCTGGCGGCAGGACACGCGCTCGCGCGACATCGTCCACCGCGACGAGAAGGGCCGCCTCCTCGCCGCCCACGTGGTCCACGACCTCTGGAAGACGACCGGCGGCAACTCCGTCGTGGTGAGCGACGTCGGCCAGCACCAGATGTGGGAGGCCCAGTACTACAAGCACGACGAGCCGCGGACGCTCATCACCTCGGGCGGCCTCGGGACCATGGGCTTCGCCCTGCCCGCGGCCATCGGGGCCAAGATAGCCCGCCCCGACGCCGAGGTCTGGGTGGTGGCCGGCGACGGCGGCTTCCAGATGACGCAGTGCGAGCTCGCGACGCTCCAGCAGGAGCAGCTCGACGTCAAGATCGCGATCGTCAACAACGGCTTCCTCGGCATGGTGCGCCAGTGGCAGGAGTTCTTCCACGACAAGCGCTACGCGGCGACGCCCATGCTCTCGCCCGACTTCGTCAAGCTGGCCGGCGCCTACGACATCCCGGCCTACCGCGTCGGCACGCGCGGCGACGTGATCCCGACCGTGAAGAAGGCCCGCGAGACGAAGGGGCCGGTCCTGATCGAGTTCCAGGTCGAGAAGGAAGACACGGTCTACCCGATGGTCCCGGCGGGGAGCGATCTCCACGTCATGATCCGCCGGCCCTCCGAGGCCGGGACGGAGGTGCGGTCGTGAAGCACACCCTGGTCGCAAAGGTGATGGACCAGCCGGGCGTCCTCAACCGGGTGGCGAGCCTCTTCAGGCGGCGCGCCTTCAACATCGACAGCCTCACCGTGGGGCACACGGAGACGCCGGAGTTCTCGCGCATGACGATCGTGGTGGACACCGCGCGCGTGCCCGCTGCGATCGTGGCCGCCAACCTGCGGAAGCTGATCCCGGTGGCCGAGGTCGTGGACGTCACCCACATGCCGACCGTGGACCGCGACCTCGCCCTCATCCGCGTGCGCTGCGCTCCGGCGGAGCGGGCCGAGCTCGCGAGCCTCGTCGAG
This sequence comes from Vicinamibacteria bacterium, assembly GCA_041489115.1. Classification (GTDB taxonomy): domain Bacteria; phylum Acidobacteriota; class Vicinamibacteria; order Fen-336; family Fen-336; genus DATBSL01. The sequence continues at coordinate 5,108 of JBGPQQ010000101.1, forward strand.
ATCTTCCGGGGCCGGATCGTGGACGTGGCCACGGACTCGGTGATCGTCGAGACGACCGGCGACGAGCAGAAGGTGGACGGCCTGGTGGAGCTGCTGCGGCCACGGGGCATCGTGGAGATGGTCCGGACCGGCAAGGTGGCCATGGTCCGGGGAAGCGTCGTCGAGACGCCGGCCGCGCACGCGGTGCCGGCAGCCTAGGGGAGAGAGACATGGCGAAGATCTACTACGACGGCGACGCGGACCTCGGCCTCCTGAAGGACCGCAAGGTGGCGGTGATCGGCTACGGCAGCCAGGGCCACGCCCACGCGCTGAACCTCAGGGACAGCGGGGTGAGCGTGGTGGTCGGCCTGCCGGCGGGGAGCCGCTCGCGGGCGAAGGCGCAGGCGGACGGCGTGACGGTGAAGACACCGGCCGAGGCGGCCGCCGAGGCGGACATCGTCATGGTCCTGACGCCCGACACCGGGCAGGCGAAGCTGTATCGCGACGAGATCGCCCCGCACCTGAAGCCGGGCAAGACGCTCATGTTCGCCCATGGCTTCAACATCCGCTTCGGGACGATCGCACCGCCTCCCGGCGTCGACGTGTCGATGATCGCCCCCAAGGCCCCCGGCCACCGCGTGCGCGAGGTGTTCAAGGAAGGGCAGGGAACGCCGGGGCTCCTGGCCGTCCACCAGGACGCCAGCGGGAAGGCGAAGGCCGTGGCCCTCGCCTACGCGAAGGGCATCGGCTGCACCCGCGCCGGTGTCATCGAGACGACGTTCGCCGAGGAGACGGAGACCGACCTCTTCGGCGAGCAGGCCGTGCTCTGCGGCGGGGCCTCGGCGCTCGTGAAGGCCGGCTTCGAGACGCTGGTGAAGAACGGCTACCAGCCCGAGATCGCGTACTTCGAGTGCCTGCACGAGCTGAAGCTCATCGTGGACCTCATGTACCGCGGCGGGCTCAATTACATGCGCTACTCGGTCTCCGACACCGCCGAGGACGGCGACTACACGGCGGGGCCGCGCATCGTCACCCAGGAGACGAAGAAGGAGATGCAGAGGATCCTCGACGAGATCAAGAGCGGCCAGTACGCGAAGCGCTGGGTGGCCGAGAACGAGGCCGGCCGGCCGAAGTTCAACGCGACCCGCGCGGCCGAGCGCAACCAGCAGCTCGAGCAGGTGGGGGCGCGGCTCCGGGCCATGATGCCGTTCCTCGACGCGGTCGAGGTGACGGCCGACGGCGAGGTGAAGCGGGCGGCGGACAAGCCCGTCGGGGCCGTACGATGACGGCGCGAATCATCATCTTCGACACCACGCTGCGCGACGGCGAGCAGTCGCCGGGGTGCAGCATGCACACCGCCGAGAAGGTGCGCATGGCCCTCCAGCTCGAGCGGCTGGGCGTCGACATCATCGAGGCGGGCTTCCCGATCGCCTCTCCCGGGGACTTCGAGGCGGTACAGGCCATCTCCGAGGCGGTGCGGGGCGCGAAGGTCGCCGCCCTCTGCCGCGCCAAGGCGATCGACATCGAGGCCGCAGGCAAGGCCCTCGACGGGGCCGTCCACCCCGTCATCCACACCTTCCTGGCCACGTCGGGCATCCACCTCAAGTGGAAGCTGAAGCTCACGCCGGAGGAGGCCCTCGAGCAGGCCGTCGAGAGCGTGAAGCTCGCGCGGACCCTCTGCGACGAGGTCGAGTTCTCGGCCGAGGACGCCTCCCGCTCGGACTACGGCTACCTGAAGGAGGTCTTGCAGGCGGTCTTCGAGGTGGGGGCGCGGACGCTGAACGTGCCCGACACCGTGGGCTACGCGCTGCCGCCCGAGTACGCGGACATGGTCCGGAAGCTCGTACGTGACATCCCCGGGGCCGTCATCTCCGTCCATTGCCACAACGACCTCGGCCTCGCCGTGGCCAATTCGCTCGCCGCCGTCCAGGCGGGCGCGCGCCAGGTCGAGTGCACGATCAACGGCATCGGCGAGCGCGCGGGAAACACCGCGCTCGAGGAGCTCGTGATGGCGCTCAAGGTGCGCCGCGAGGTCTTGCAGGCGGACACCGGGGTGAAGGGCGAGCTGCTCGTGCCGACCAGCACCCAGCTCTCGACGGTGACCGGCGTCTGGCCGCAGCCCAACAAGGCCATCGTCGGCCGCAACGCCTTCGCCCACGAGGCGGGGATCCACCAGCATGGCATGCTCGCCAACCCGCTCTGCTACGAGATCATGACCCCGGCCAGCGTGGGGCTTTCGCAGTCGATGCTCATCCTGGGCAAGCACTCGGGCAAGCACGCCGTCGAGGCGCGGCTCAAGCAGCTCGGCATCAGCATGAAGGGGGAGGAGATCGAGGACGTCACCCGCAAGGTGAAGGAGCTCGCGGACCGGACGAAGTTCGTCTACGACGAGGACCTGCTCGCGATCGTCGAGCACACCGCCGAGCCGCGGGCGAAGCTGGTGCGGTACCAGGTGGTCTCCGGCAACCAGATCCTGCCCACCGCGACCGTCGAGGTCGAGGTGGAGGGTCACCGGCGCTCCGCCTCCGCGGTGGGCAACGGTCCGCTCGACGCCGCCTTGAAGGCCGCGGACTCGGCCCTCGGCTTCGAGCTGCAGCTGCTCGAGATGCACACGCGCGCGGTCACCGCGGGCAAGGACGCGCTCGCCGAGGTGACGGTGCGCGTCGTCCACGACGGGATCGAGTCGCTCGGCCAGGCGGCGAGCGCCGACACCATCGAGGCGACGCTCAAGGCCTACCTCTCGGCGGTCGCCTCCGCCCGCGAAGCACGGGCCGCCGCCTGAGGGGCGGCGGGTCCCGCGCCCTGGAGGTCCTCATGAAGCCGAAGATCGCAGTCCTGCCGGGTGACGGCATCGGCCCGGAGGTCACGAAGGCCGCGCTGCGGGTGCTGGAGGCCTGCCTTCCCTTCGAGGTCAGGGAGGGCCTCGTAGGCGGGGCGGCCATCGACGCCACCGGCGACCCGCTGCCGGCGGAGACTGTCACGCTCTGCAGGGAGTCGGACGTCGTGTTCCTGGGCGCGGTGGGCGGCCCGAAGTGGGACAAGGGGCCCGCGCGCCCCGAGGAGGGGCTGCTGCGCCTCCGCCGGACGCTCGACGTCTACGCGAACCTCCGCCCAGCCCGCTACCTCGGCCTGCCCACTCCAATCAAGGAGGGCCTCGCCCGGCACGCCGACATCCTCGTCGTGCGCGAGCTGTCGAGCGGCGTCTACTTCGGCGAGCCGCGCTGGGAGAAGCCCGAGGAGGCGGTGGACACCTGGCGGCAGACGGCCGACGAGGTCCGGCGCGTGGCCCACGTGGCCTTCAAGCTCGCCCGACGCCGGAAGAAGCACCTGACCTCGGTGGACAAGGCCAACGTGCTCGCCGCCTCGCGCCTGTGGCGCCGGGTGGTGACCGAGGTCGGGGCCGAGTACCCGGACGTGACCCTCGAGCACCGCTACGTGGACGCGGCGAGCTTCGAGATCCTCCGCGCGCCCCACACGTTCGACGTCATCGTCACCGACAACATGTTCGGCGACATCCTGAGCGACGAGTTGGCCGCCCTCGCCGGCTCGATCGGCGTGATGCCCTCCGCCTCGCTCGGCCCCGGTCCCGGCCTCTACGAGCCGATCCACGGCGCCGCGCCCGACATCGCGGGCAAGGGCATCGCGAACCCGACCGGCGCGATCCTGACCGTGGCCCTGATGCTCGAGCACGCGTTCCGGCGCCGGCAGATGGCCCGGGCCGTCGAGTCGGCGGCCATCGCGGCGCTGCGGGAAATGCGAACGCCCGACGTCGGCGGCCACGCGACCACCGACCAGGTGACGGAAGCCGTCCTCCGCCACCTCTCCTGGTCGCGGTGGTCCACGGATACGGA
>JBGPQQ010000102.1:0-8918 GCA_041489115.1 Vicinamibacteria bacterium
CCGATCTCCTCCTCGGTGATCACGAAAGGCGGACCGAACATGATCAGGTCGCCGTCGATGCCGTCGGCGCAACCCGTCGAGCTGTAAAGGAGAAGGCCCGCCTCCTTCGCCTTGAGCAGGACTCCGAGCGTGCCGGTCAGCTTGAGGTTCAACATGCGCGCGTACTGGCGAGCTAAGGCGTCATCCAGGATCACCAGGGAGTCCAACGTCTCCGTACCGAGGGCCAGAACCTCCCTCTCGCCCGCGCCCAGGTCGGCGACGATCGGAAGGAGCAGCCGGCCAGCAGGCTGCCGGATCTTCATCCAGCCGAGCGCCTCGAAGGCGGGAAGGTCCACACCACGCAGGGTCCCCTCGCGGAGCTCGGCGGAGACGGCTGGCGGGATTGTGATGGCACCGTAGCGGAGACGCAGGAGATCGAGGAGTCCGACTTGGTGGAGATACTGGATGGGGGAGACGTCGCAGATGACCTCAGGCACGCTGGGCGTCTTCGCGTATCTCCGCTTCGGTCATGCGAAAGGTCGCGACGCCGTAGTCGGCGAGCCTCGCAAGGAACACTGGGACCGGAAGGCCAGCGAGACGGGCCGCCGCTCCGGTAGAAAGGCGCCCAAGTTCGAGGAGCTTCGCCGCCGCGGCAAGACGGACCTCGTCGCGGAACCGCTCCGGCGTCAGCTTCAACGCGACGAGCGTGTCATCCGGAACCTCGAGAACGACTTCAGTCATGACGCACCCTTAGACTGATTGTACGCCGATACCTGACGGCCCAGGGCCGGCCTCTCCCTGGTGCTCGTTCGGCGCGACCGGGCGGAGGCTCGACCGAAGGCGACGATCTCGCCCCGCTTGTCTTCGCCGGTCACGAGAGTCTCCAAGTAACTCGCCCACGCGACCAGAGCGGCGCGGATTTCGGGCAGCCGGTCGAAGCGGTCGTAGATGCCGCTCACCGCGATGGTGCCGGCGATGGCCTTGTGGCCGAGGATCCAGCTGACGGTGCTCTCGGAAGCGCCCAAACGCGCGCAACCCGTCGCGCAGGTCCGGCGAAGGTCGTGGAGCGTGAAGTCGAGCCCCGAGACCCTTCGCAGGATCTCGGTCCAGCGCGCGGGGTTGTTCGCCAGGGAAGCGCCGCGTTTGCCGACAAACACCCAGGGAGTCGTTCCGCTGATCGGGCGCAGATCGCCCAGGATACGCAGGGCCAGGGGAGGCAGAGGGACGACGTGCGTCCGGCCGCCCTTCCGGAACATGCCGGGCACCGTCCACGTCTGCGCGTGCTCATCCACGTCCGACCACCGCATGTTCAGGGTCTCGCTCCGGCGGGTGCCGAGCAGCAGCAGCAGCTTGACGGCGCCAGCAACGACGAGTCGCGGGGCCTTCTTGCCGTTCTCGAGGGCCGGGTCACTGGTGCCCGCGGCGATTGCGTCGAGAGTCTCCCAGAGCTTCTTGACCTCCTCGTCCGCGAGCACTCGCTCTCGCGGGCGCTCCGGGCGGAGGCGCTGCAGGCCGGCGGTGGGATCACTCTCGATCAACTCCTCGCGCAGGCCCCAACGAAACGACGCACGGACGAGGGCCAGGACACGATTGGCCCGAATCGGGGTCTTGCGAGCGATTCCTTCCAGGAAGGCTCGCAGAGCTCGCCCCGAGCCACCTGCTGCGCGCCCTGGTGGCCCAATGGCGACTCCTCAACGACAGCCTTGAGCCTGCGCCGGTAGTCGCCGTTCGTCGCCGCGCTTCGTCGGCCCTCGCCCGCCACGATGTAGTCCCTGACCAGCGTCGTCACCGTCACCGCCTCGCGGGCCTCTCGTTTGGCCGAGGCCGGGTCCTCCCCGAGAGCGGCATCGCGGAGTGCCTCCCGAGCGAGTTGGCGGGCGTCGGCCAGCGTCAACGGTGGCAGCGTGCCGAGGGTCGCCCGGCGGAGCCTCGGCCCGACGCGGTAGAAGACGCACGCGGAGCGACGCCCGTTCGGCGTGACGCGGATACAGAAGCCTGGGAGGTCCTCGTCGAAACAGCTCGAGGCGGCCCGCCGCGGGTGGCCTCGCTGCATCGACGGTTCGAGTAGTCAGTCTGACGGTCGGCACGAGCGGCTCCGCGATGGACGCGCTGAACGAGAGTCAGTAAGTCCCGCGGGGTAACATCGGGGTAACAACGAGACGTGAACTACCCGGGACACCACGAAACGGATCGAAGCACGTTTCGTCCGCCAGCAGCAAGGGTTTTCTGAGGGTTAGCGTTTCAGAACGTTCCGAGCGGTTCCACGGAGTTTCGCGAAAACACGGATTCGTAATCAGCAGGTCCTCGGTTCAATCCCGAGCGCCGGCTCCATGACCTGTGTGGGCCCGCGCTCCTGAATCGCCGGCGATTGTCGGAGCAGGACGGCACGCGCTACATCAAGAGGCTGCGCGTGCACTGACCGTCTCCGCTGCCTGAAGCATCCGGCACCGCTTCAGCCTCTCCGAGCCGTCCCGCCTTACGACGCGGCGCGGACCTCACGTTTCATGGCTTCGTGCAGATCCCAGTCAGCCTGCAGCCGCATCCAGAACTGCGGCGACGTCTTCAGCAGGCGCCCGAGCCGGAGAGCGCTGTCGGCGGAGATTCCGCGCTTGCCGAGCACGATCTCGTTGAGCCGATTCAGGGAGATTCCGAGCCGACGCGCCGCTTCGACCTGACCGATGCCCAGAGGCTTGAGGAACTCCTCGAGCAGCATCTCGCCCGGCGGGATCGCCGGGCCGAGCCAGCCGGGATCCCTAGTGATAGTCCTCGACGCGGACCTCGTGCGCATCAGCCTCCTCCCATCGGAACGTGACCCGAAACTGGTCATTGATACGGATGCTGTGCCGGCCGGCCTGATCCCCCCGGAGCTTCTCCAGCCGATTGCCGGCCGGGATCGTCAAGTCGTCGAGGCGAGCCGCAACATCGATCGCTTTCATCTTTCTTTGCGCCACGCGCCAGAGGTCCCGAGGGACGCGTCGGGCAGCGCGGCTCGTCCGCTCCCGGAAGAGGTCGGCCGTCGTCTCGTCGGCGAACGATCGGATCACGGGCCCATCTCCAGTTCCACACTACACGGATAGCGTGTAATTGTCAAGACGCCAGGTGCCCTTCCGGACCCTCACCAAGGTGGAGGAGAAGGAGTTCCCCTTGCGGGCCGGATGACCCCTGGCGGATCATTCCGACCGGATGCTGTCGACAGACGCGGCGATCGAGTCCGACGCGACGGTCGAGGAGTGAGATGGAATTCCAGGAGCTGATCCGCCGACGCTACAGCGTGCGCGAGTACCTGCCGGCTCCGGTCTCCGAGGAGGCCCTCGAGCGGATCCTCGAGGCCGGTCGGCTCGCGCCGACCGCGGCGAACCGGCAGCCGTTCCGGATCGTCGTCCTGGGCACCGCGGGCCGGCACGAGGCGCTCGAGCGCGTCTACGGCCGCCCGTGGTTCCTTCAGGCGCCGCTGGTCATCTGCGTCTGCGGCGTGCCGGAAGAGGCCTGGGTCCGCAGGGACGGGCGCAGCCATCTGGACGTGGACGCGGCCATCGTGATGGACCACGTGATCCTGGCCGCCACCGACGAGGGCCTCGGCACCTGCTGGATCGCCAACTTCGACATCGCGGCGGCGCGAGAGGTGTTCGAGCTCCGCGCGGGCGAGGTGCCGCTCCTCCTCACCACTCTCGGTCATGCGGCCGACAGCCCGACGCCCAGGCAGCGGCGCAGCCTCGATTCGCTGGTGAGGCGCGTTCGCTGACGAAGCGCCGCCAACCGCACGTGGACGGGCTGGCGCCGCCGGCGGAGCCGGGGCTTCCCATCCTCGGCCATCTCGTCTAACCTACCGGCGCTTCCTCTCCCTTCGGAGACGAGCCGAGGTCAATGAGCCAGTCAACGGCCGTCGACCTGGTCCAGCAGAGACGGTTCGGCCGCTACGAGATCCTGAAGAAGCTCGGCGCCGGCGGCATGGGGGAGGTCTACCGCGCGCGGGACCTCACCCTGGGACGTCTCGTGGCGATCAAGGTGCTCCGTGGTGCCGCCTTCACGGACCCGGAACGGCTCGCCCGCTTCGAGCAGGAGGCGCGCTCCGCCTCCGCCCTCAACCACCCGAACATCGTGACGATCTACGACATTGGGACCGTGGAGGACGTCCGGTACATCGCGATGGAGCTGGTGGAGGGACGAACCCTCCGCGAAATCCTGAGCGAGGGCCTCCTCCTCACCCGGCGTGTTCTCGAGCTCGCCGCCCAGGCCGCGGAAGGGCTGGCCGAGGCCCACGCCGCGGGGATCGTGCACCGCGACCTCAAGCCCGAGAACATCATGGTCACCCAGGGCCGGGTGAAGATCCTCGACTTCGGCCTGGCCAAGGTCGTGGCCTCCGCGGACATCCAGGACGCGTCCAACGGCTCGTTCGACTCGCCGGCCACCGAGCCCGGAAGGGTCCTGGGGACCGTCCGCTACATGTCGCCCGAGCAGGGCATGGGCCGCCCGCTCGACTTTCGCTCGGACCAGTTCTCCTGCGGTGCCATCCTCTACGAGATGGTGACGGGCCGCCCCGCGTTCCGCCGGCCCTCCTCCGCCCAGACGCTCTCTGCGATCATCGAGGACGAACCCGAGCCGATCGCCGTTCTCAACCCCGCCGTCCCCCCGCCCCTCCGGTGGATCATCGAACGCTGCCTCGCGAAGGATCCGTCGGAGCGGTACGCCTCGACGCGGGACATGGCCCGCGACCTTTCCGACGTCCTCGACCACCTCGACGAAGTTTCTTCCGGGTCGCGTCACCCCGCCCCGAGGGGCCGCGCCGGCAAGCCGCGGCTCCGTTCGCGGCGCGTCCTGATCGGTGCGACGGTGGCCCTGGCCGGCCTCGCGACCGCCGCCGTGTGGATCGTCGCGCAACGGGGACCCTCGGCGTCTCCCGGCACCGCTGTCGCGACCGCGCTCGCCGGGGGCCGCCGCTCGGTCGCGGTGCTGGGCTTCAAGAACCTCTCGGGCCAGCGCGACACGGCGTGGCTCTCGACCGCGCTCGCCGAGATGCTGACGACGGAGCTGGCCGCCGGCGGCCGGCTGCGTACGATCCCGGGCGAGAACGTGGGCCGGATGAAGATGGAGCTCTCCCTTTCGGACGCGGAGAGCCTGGCGAAGGACACGCTGGCCAGGGTGGCCCATAACCTGGGCACCGACACGGTGCTCCTCGGCTCGTACGTGACCCTGCCCGGGGACCAGGTCCGCCTCGACCTGCGACTCCAGGACGTGGCCACGGGCGAGACGGTCGCGGCGCTCGCGCAGAGCGGAACCCAGACCGGCCTCGTCGACCTGGTGACGCGCGCCGGCTCCCGCCTGCGGCAGTCGATGGGTGTCGAAGATCCGCCCACGGCGGAGGCCGGCGTGCTGGCGGCGGGCGCGCCGTCCAATCTCGAGGCGCAGCGGCTCTACGCCGAGGGGCTCGCCCGGCTCCGGGAGCTCGACGCTCTCGCCGCCCGGGACCTGCTTCAGAAGGCCGTGGCCGCCGACCCGGATTCGCCCCTGGCCCACGTCGCGCTCGCCGACGCCTGGGCGACGCTGGGTTACGACGCCAAAGCCAGGCAGGAGACGCAGAGGGCGTTCGACCTCTCGGCCGGCCTCTCCCGCGAGGAACGGCTCGCGGTGGAGGGCCGCTACCGGGAAACGTCCGGCGAGTGGGCGAGGGCCACCGAGATCTACGGGGCGCTCCTCGCCTTCTTCCCGGACAACGTGGAGTACGGCCTCCGGCTCGCGGCCGCGCAGAGCACCGGGGGCAAGGGCCGCGAGGCCCTGGACACGCTGGCGAAGATGCGCCGCCTTCCCCCTGCCGCCTCGGAAGACCCGCGCATCGACCTGACCGAGGCGGTCGTCGTGCAGTCGCTCGGAGATTTCAGGCGGGAACAGGCGGCCTCTGACCGGGCGGCGGTCAAGGGCGCGGCTCGAGGAGCGCGGCTGCTCGTCGCGCGGGCGCGGCTGCACGAGGCCTATGCCCTCGACCGGCTGGGGCGGATCCAGGAGGCGGCGCGGGCGGCGGAGGAAGCTCGCCAGATCTACGCCGCGGCCGGGGACCGCGCGGGCCTGGCGCAGGCGCTGAACAGGATCGGGAGCGTGTCCTGGAATCACGGCGACCTCGAGAAGGCCCGGACGACGTGGGAGGAGTCGCTCGCGATCCGTCGCCAGATCGGATACCGGGCCGGTGTGGCGGTCTCCGTGCACAACCTGGGGCTGGTGCTCTGGGAGCAGGGCGACCTGGCCGGCGCCCGGCGGAACCTGGAGGAAGGCCTCGCCATCGATCGCGAGCTGGGCGACCGGCCCGGGGTGGCCGTCGATCTCGAGAGCATCGCGGGCCTGCTCCTCGATCTGGGCGACCTTCCCGGTGCCCGGAAGACGGGCGAGCAGGCCCTGGCGCTGGGCCGCGAGGTCGGCGACCCGACTGAAGCGGCCCTCGCCCTCATGCGGCTGGCCATGGTGCTCCACGCGGAGGGAGATCTCCGGGGGGCCGGGACGCGCTACCGGGAAGCCCTCCCCATCCTGCAGGAGAGGGGGACCCGCGACTCCATCGCGGACACGCTGTTCCAGCTCGGAGAGCTCCGGGAGGCGGAGGGCGACCTCGCCGCCGCCCGGAAGCACCACGAGGAGGCGCAGGCGATCCGGAGCGGCTTCCGGGGGGCCTTCGCGATGGCCAAGAGCCGGGTGGCACTGGCGAGCCTCGCCATCGAGGAGGGGCATCCCGAGTCGGCCGGGCCGCTGCTGGGCCCCGCGCTGGAGGTGTTCGCCGCGCAAGAGGCGGCCGACTGGGAAGCCTCCGCCCAGGCCGTCCTCGCCCGCTCTCTTCTCGGGGGCCTGCGGCCCGGCGACGCGCGCAAAGCCCTGGACAGGGCCCTCGCCCTCTCGGGGAGGAGCCTCAGCCCGCACGTGCGACTGGCGGTCGCCGCGACCGCCGGCCCCGTGGAGGCCGCCGAAGGCCGGGCCGACAAGGCCCTGCTCCGGCTCGACGCGGCCCTCGCGGAGGCCGTGAGGCTTCGCCTCGTGGGCCTTCAGCTCGAGCTTCGCCTGGCCCGGGGCGAGATCGGGATCGGCTCCGGGCGGGCCGCCGCCACCGGCGATCTCCGGGCCCTCGCCGGGGATGCGCGAGCCCGGGGCTTCGGCCTTCTGGCCCGCAAGGCCGAGGCGATCCTGAGCACGCCGCCGGGGAAGCCCCGGGGCGCCTCGTGACCGCCCCCGACGGGATTCTCCTCGTCTGCATGCCTTTCGGCGGCGTGTTCTCTCCCTCGATCGGCCTCAGCCTCCTCAAGGCCGAGCTCGCCGCGCAGGGGATGCCCGCCCGCGTCCTCTACCTCTCCATACGATTCGCGGAGCTCGTCGGCCAGGACTTCTACTACAAGCTCTCCACCGACGGCACGCCGTCCATCGAGAACCTGGCCGGCGAGTGGATCTTCTCCCGCGCGCTCTTCGGAGCCCGTGCCGAGAACGAGGAGTACGTCGACGAGATCCTGCGCAAGCGCACCACCTGGATCACCAACGACTCGGAGGAGCCCGCCTCTCCCGCTCTCATCGCGCGGATCCTCCGGGCCCGGCAGGCGGTGGACGGTTTTCTCGACGGGTGCCGGGACGAGATCCTCCGCGCCCGGCCCAAGCTGGTGGGCTTCAGCAGCATGTCTCAGCAGCACGTCGCTTCGCTGGCGCTGGCTCGCCTGGTCAAGCGGTCGCTCCCGGAGACGTTCGTCGTCTTCGGCGGCGCCAACTGCGAAGACGTGATGGGGGCGGAGACCGTCCGCCAGTTCCCCTTCGTGGATGCCGCGGTCTCGGGCGAGGCCGACCTCGTCTTCCCCGAGCTCGTCCGCCGCGTGCTCGAGGGGCGGCCCGTGTCCGGTCTGCCCGGCGTGCGGACGCGTGACAGCCTGGAGGCGGAGTCCGTCGCCGGCCGGTTCAGCCACGGACCCATGGTGCAGGACCTCGACGGCCTGCCCTACCCGGACTACAGCGACTACTTCCAGCAGTTCGAAGCGAGCCGGTACGGCCCCGTCTGGCAGCCGAGGATCTACCTGGAGACGTCGCGGGGATGCTGGTGGGGCGAGAGGAGCCACTGCACGTTCTGCGGGCTCGACCCCCGGACCATCGCCTTCCGGCGCAAGTCCGCGCTGCGCGCGATCGACGAGCTCGTCTGGCTGACCCGGCGTCACCCCGGCTGCGCGGTCGAGGCGACCGACAACATCCTGGACATGCGCTACTTCGAGGACTTCGTGCCGGAGCTGGCCTCCCGGCGGCCCGGCGTCAACCTGTTCTACGAGGTCAAGGCCAACCTCAAGAAGGAGCAGCTCCGGCTGCTGCGCGACGCGGGCATCCGGAGCATTCAGCCGGGCATCGAGAGCTTCAGCGACCCGGTGCTCAGGCTGGTGCGGAAGGGGACGAGCGCGCTGCAGAACATCCAGCTCCTGAAATGGTGCAAGGAGCTGGGGATCGAGCCCACCTGGAACCTGCTCTGGGGCTTCCCCGGCGAGCCGCCCGAGGAGTACGCGCGCATGGAGGAGCTCGTCCCCCTGCTCGCTCACCTCCCTCCGCCCGGGGGCTGCGGGGTCATGCGCCTCGACCGTTTCAGCCCGAGTTTCGAAGACGCGGAGCGGCTCGGGTTCGTGGACGTGAAGCCGCTGCCTCCCTATCGATACGTCTACGCGCTCCCCTGCGAGGCCCTGGCCCGCCTCGCCTGCTTCTTCACGTTCCAGTATCGGGAGCCGCGCGACGTGAGCGGGTACGTGGCGGGGCTCGAGAAGAAGCTGCGGGCCTGGCCGCGTCTCTTCGGGAAGCACGATCTCTTCTCCGTCGACCGGGGCGGGTGGCTTCTCGTCTGGGACCTCAGGCCCGCGGGCCGCGTGCCGCTCACGGCGCTTCACGGGGTGGACCGGCTCCTCTATCAAGCCTGCGATTCTGCGTGCGACGCGCGGCGGCTCGCCGAATCC
>JBGPQQ010000103.1:0-8887 GCA_041489115.1 Vicinamibacteria bacterium
CGCCAGATCGGCCGCGACTCGCTCCTCGCCGTCTACGCGAGCCGATCGACCCCGGTCTCCGCGTACGAGGAGAACGCCTTCTACGTCTCTACCGGCCTGCAGGGCACGCTGCAGGTGCCCCTGCCCGCCCGGCTCCAGCTGCGGGGCGGGCTCGGCTACCAGTGGAACGACTACCGCACCGTGGCGAGCGCGATCGGAAAGCCCCGTGAAGACCGCATCCTCGGCTGGTACGTCGGCCTGCGCTGCCCGGTGTGGTCGAAGCTCTACCTGAGCGGCGCCTACCGCAGCGAGGACCGCCGGTCCAACGTCGACACCTTCGACACCAACGCCGACGGGTTCTACCTCCAGCTGGAGTGGAACATCTTCGGCACTCCCCCGCGATGAGCTCCCTCGCCGCCGTCGCTCTCCTGCTCCTCGCGCAGGCCCCGGCCGCCGCGGCCGAGGCCCTTCTCCCCTACCGCGTCGGGCCGGGCGACGTCCTCGAGGTGGTGGTGGACGGTCGGCCGGACCTCTCGCGGCTCCCCACGGTGCAGACCACGGGCAGCGTGTGGCTCCCGCGGGCGGGCCAGGTGGAGGTGCGGGGGCTCACCACCGGCGAGATCGCCTCTCGGGTGGCGCCGCTCCTCGCGGGCGAGGACCTCGCCTCGCCCCGCGTCGCGGTCCGCGTGAAGGAGTACCAGAGCCAGTTCGTCTGGGTGCGGGGCGCGGTGCGCCGCCCGGGACGCAAGCCCCTGCGCGGCGGCACGCGCCTCGTGGACGTGCTGCTCGACGCCGGCGGCTTCCAGGACGGCGCCTCGGGCGAGGTGGTCGTCGAGAGGTCGGCGACGGCGTTCGCGGATGGCGCGCGGTCGTCGCGCTTCCGCTTCGCGGGGACGAGCCCGACCCCGGAGGATCTCGAGCAGCTCGGCCTGCCGCTCGTCGCGGGGGACGTGATCACCGCCGGCGTCCAGCGCTGGGTCACGGTGAGCGGCGCCGTCAAGCGGCCGGGCCGGCGGGCCTTCGAGGACGCGCTGACCGTGAGCCGCGTCGTCGAGGCGGCGGGCGGGGTCCTCCGCAACGGCAGCGAGCGCGTCCTCGTGCGGCGGACGGGCGGCGAGACCGAGGTCGACCTCGGGGCCGTTCGCGACGGCAAGGCGGAGGACGTCCGGCTCGCGCCGGGCGACGAGGTGGTGGTGAGGGTCCGCCGGCTGTGAGCACCAGCGTCCACGTTCCCCGGTCGGTCGACGTCGACCCCGGCGGCGCTCCGCGGGATTTCGAGGTCCGGTACTACGCGGAGCTCCTCTGGCGCCGACGCATCCTCCTCGCCGCCGCCGCGATCGGCGGCCTCGGCCTCGGCATCCTCGCCGGGGAGCTGCAGGTGCCGCGCTACCAGGCGCGCACCCTCCTGCAGGTGATGCCGCCGAACCCGACGTCGCTCAGCGTCACCGACGCCCTCGTCCAGACGGGCAACCCGATGCGGGACCGCCAGTTCTTCAACACCCAGCTCAGCGTCCTCCACTCGCGCGCGATCGCGGAGCGCGTGGCGGACAGGCTGAAGCTAAGGGACCAGCCGGCCTTCCAGGCCGCGGGCGACCCGGTGGGCCTGCTCCTCTCCGCCGTCGCGGTCGAGCCGGTGCCGGACACCTACGTGGTCGAGGTGAAGGTCACCCACAACGACCCGAAGGACGCGGCGCTCTGGGCCAACACGCTGTCCGACGTCTACATGGACTACAACCTCGAGGGCCAGGTGGAGGCGGCCAAGCGGGCCTACAAGTGGGTCACCGAGCGGCTGGCCGAGACCGAAACCGGGATGCAGGAGGCGCAGGACAAGCTCCTGAAGACCTACCAGGGGCAGGACCTCTTCGTGCCCGAGGGCAGCGTCTCCGCGATCACCACCTCGATCACCAAGCTCAACGAGGACCACATCCAGGCCCAGGCCCGGCGGATCGAGCTCGAGGCCCAGCTCGGGGAGTTCGCGGAGGCGCGCCGGCGCGGGCGCGGCCTGGACGCGATCCCGCAGGTGGGGGGCGACGAGGCGGCCTCGGAGATCAGCGGGAAGATCCGGTCCCTCACCCTCGACCTCGCGAAGCTGCACGAGAAGTACAAGGAAGGCCACCCCGAGATCCAGAAGATCCAGGTCCAGATGCAGCAGTTGCGCAAGGACCGTGACGCCCGGGTCGCGCAGATCGAGGAAGGCCTGCGCGCGGAGTACCGCCAGCTCCAGCGCAAGGAGGCCGAGCTCCAGTCGGCGATCGACGACCACAAGGGCAAGGCCGCCGAGCAGAGCCAGAAGCTCACCGAGCTCGAGTCCCTCAAGAAGAAGGCGGACGCCGCCGGCGGGCTCTACGGGGTGCTGCTGCAGAAGCTGAACGAGACCAACATCGCCGCCTCGCTCCAGAACAACAACATCCGCCTCCTCGACCGCGCGGTGGTGCCGGTCAGCCCGGTGTGGCCGCGCAAGCGCCAGATCGCCCTCGTGGCGCTCCTCGCCGGCCTGCTGCTGGGTGCGGGCTGGGTTCTGCTGCGCGACACGCTCGACAACACGCTGAAGGACGCCGAAGACGTGGAGCGCCACCTCCACCTGGAGCTCCTCGCGGCGATCCCGCACTACGGCAAGGAGGACGCCTCCCTCGCCACCGAGGCCTACCAGAACCTGCGCACCGCGCTCCTCTTCTCGCGGCGGGGCGAGGCCGGCCAGGTGGTGCTCATCACCAGCACCGCCCCCGGCGAGGGCAAGACCACGACCCTCCTCAACGTGGCCAAGCTCCTCGCGGTCTCGGGGGAGACCGTGGTGGTGGTGGACTGCGACCTGCGCCGCGCCAACCTCCACCTGCGCCTGAACGTGCCCCGCGAGCCGGGCTTCACCGACTTCTTCGTCAAGAGCGTCGACCTCCCGGGGCTCGTGCGGACGACCCGCATCCCCAACCTCTGGGCGATCCCGGCCGGCGCGCTGCCCCCGAACCCGCCGGCGCTCCTCGCGCGGGCCGACCTCCCCGCCGCCCTCGCCCAGCTGAAGGGGCACTACCGCTGGGTGCTCGTGGACTCGCCCCCCGTGGCGGCGGTGACCGACGCCCTGCTGCTGGCCCAGTGCGCCGACGCGACCGTCCTCGTCGTGCAGCAGAACAAGGTGGACCGCGCGATGGTGAAGCGCGCCCTCGGCGCGCTGCGCAAGGTGACCCCGAACGTCATCGGGGCGGTGCTGAACGCGGTGGACATGAAGACCAAGGGCTACTACGGCTACCAGTATTACGGCTCCCGAAAGGAACGCCAGGAGAAGAGCGCGGCCCGCGGCCCCTCGGCCCGGCGCCCGCGCCCGGAGTCCGCGCCGCCCGCGGCGGAGGTGACCGATGCGTCCATCGTCTAGGCCGCGCCTGGCCCGGGGCGTGCTCCTCGCGCTCCTCGCCGTCCCCGCGGCGGCGAGCGCGCAGGGGGCGCTCTCGCTGGCGCACCTCAGCCTCGTGGAGCGGAAGGTCGATCTCGCGAAGAAGGGCGCCACCTGGCAGGCGGCCGTCGAAGGAGGCTCGCTGCAAGTCGGGGAGGCCTTGCGCACCGGCCCCGACGCTGTGGCGCGGCTCGAGCTGCCGTGGATGGCGCTCACCCTCGGCCCGGGCTCGAACCTGCGCTTCCCGGACGCGTTTCTCCTGTCCGCCTCGCTCGAGAGCGGCCGCGCCCTCCTCGAGGCGCAGGGCCGCGACGTGCTCAAGGTCGTGACCGGGGAGGCCGAGGTCCGCGGCCAGGGCCGCGCCGTGGTGCGGCGCCAGGGCAAGGAGACGCTCGTCACCTGCCTCGCCGGGCGTTTCTCCGTCCAGGGCGGCGAGTCCACGGTCACGCTCGCCGCCGGCCACGGCACGGTCGTGCGCAGCGGCCGCGCGCCCTCCGCGCCCGAGGCCGTGCCGGCGGCGCCGGCCCAGGGCCTGTGGCCCGGGAAGGACCCGGCCTACGTGACCCCCGGGGAGCCCCTGGAGCTGCGGTGGAAGGGCGACGCCCCGGGTTACCAGGTCGAGCTGCTGCCCGTGGGCTCGGACGTCGTGCTCCTGCAGCGCGACGTCGCCGCCTCGCCGGCGCGGATCGAGGTGCCGTGGGAAGGTGCCTTCCGCTGGCGCGTCTCGGCCCGGGATCAGCGCGGCCTCGAGGGCGTGCCCTCCGAGGACGGCCTCATCGCCGTCGACGCGAAGTAGGAAGCTATTCAATCGGCTTCGTAGTCCAGCGCCACGGGGACTGGCGACGCACGAACACCAGTCATCCACCATGGCGGGGACGGGCCTACCGATACGGCTTCGCCTGTTCTCGGCGGTCTTTGATATGGGGGGCTTCGCCCCCCAAACCCCCGGGGTGGCAGCGGTCGCGGGCGTTGGACTACTTCGGGGCGTATCCCCTGGCTGACTCTATGTCCCAGCGGAAGTTCTCGGGCTGCTGGCCCGCCTTGCCCGCGAACGGCCCGGTGTCCGCGGGGTTGAGGCCCGGCTTCTTGCGGTCGGGCGCCACGCGGCTCAGGAGGTCGGCGACACCGGCGTCCACCTGTCCCCCGGGCGGCGTGAGCAGGATCGGCCGCGGGTCCTCGACGAAGTCGTCGTTGACGAAGCGGCCCACGCGAACGTACAGCTCGGTCACGCGCCAGGCGGTGCCGTTGTAGACCGTGAGCTTCAGCGTGTCGCCGGCCCACGCCGCGACGCCGCGCAGCTTGCGCAGGTCGGCCTTCGGGATCTCGCTCTCGCGGTCGGCCATTCCCGCGGACGCGGGGGGCGGAGTCGCGGGGGCGCGGGTCGGCGGGGGCGCCGCGGGATGGGGCGTGGCGACCGGGGCCGCGGTGGCGGCGCCGGCGGGGGGCGCGGGGATGACGACCGCCGGGGCGTTCTCCGCGGTGGTACCGCCGAGAGGCACGGGCACGGACGGAGGGGCCTGAGGCTGCGGGCGCGGCCAGAAGAGCCAGCCCAGCAGGCCCAGCACCGCGATTCCAGCGGCGATGCCCCCGTAGACGAGGGCAGGGCTTCCCGGCTTCGCCTCCTCGACCTTCGCGGGCGGCCGGGGGCGGGCCGCAGCCGGCCGGGCGGCGGGGGCACGCCGCGCCGCCTCCTCGGCCGCCTTCCTCGCGAGGAAGGACGCGAGCCGGCGCTCGACCTCGGGCACGTCCTCCGCGCGCGTCCAGTCGGCGAAGCCCTTGCGCCACACCAGCACGGAGCGCGGGTCGGGCTGCCCCAGCACGGACTCCACGAGCTGGTTGAAGGGGGTGGGACCCCTTCTCAGGTGGCCCTGGGCGAAGAACCAGCGCTCGCGCGCCATCTACCGCTTCGAGACGGCGCGCGACTGCTCGGTGAACCGGCCGTCCGGACCGGTGGCGCGGACGACGAGCTCACCCGCCCCGCTGCGCCTCACGTACTCGCTGAAGGAGCCGTCGGCCAGGACCTTGACCGCGGTGCCATCCACCGTGACCGTGGCGCCCGGGTCGGTCCGGCCGCCGACGTGGACGATGCCGGGGGCGACCTCGTCGAGCGCCTGCAGCACGAGGGCCGGCGGCTTCTCGCCCGGCATCGGCGTGGGCGCGGGCGGCGGCCCCTCGGGCTCGACCACCGCGAAGAACGAGACCCGGGAGAAGGCCCCCTCGACGCCATCCTTGTTGACGGCGGACACCCGCCAGAAGTAGCGCCCGAGGTTGAGGCCCTTGACGTCGTGGGACGTGCCGATGAGGTCCGACTCGTCGAGCGCGGCCGAGAGCAGCAGGTTGGCCTGGGTCACGTTGTAGTCCATCGCCACCCGGTACGTGACGCCGTTCTTCACCGGGTTCCACGAGAGCTTCGCGCTCGCCTCCGGCGGGGCCACGAGCGGCAGCCTCGCCTTCGCGGCGGGGGCGATGAGCGTCGGCGGCGGCGGCAGGTCCACCGTGGAGCCAGCCTTGCCGGCGGCGTCCACCTGCACGGCCTGGTTCTCGGCCAGGGTGATCTTCTGGCCCTGCGTCGTCTCGACCTCGGCCTGGCCGCGGAAGATCTTGACGCCCGTCTCGCCGGCGTCGGTGACGTCGATGTTCCCGGTGGCGTTCTGCCGCGCCGTCGTCCGGACCGTGGGGGTCACGATCTCGGTCGCCTCGTCGCCCGTCGAGAAGTTCACCCGGCCGGACTGCACGCGCCACGCCGCGGTGGAGGCCTCGGCGGAGCCGCCGATGTACACCACGCTGTCCGGGCGCACGCTCACCACGCTGCCGGAGTTGAAGGAGATCTGCGCGCCGGCCCGTGTCTCGGTCTGCACGACGTCGCCGACGTGCAGCTCGTCGGAGAGGCGCGCGTCCGCCCACGCCTCCTTCTCGTTCGGCTTGACCTTGACCTTGCCCTCGACCGCGGTGAGCCGCGCGATCTGCTGGCCCGGCTTCGGCACCGGCTTGCGAACGAAGAAGTACCAGTACGCGACGACCGAGGCGAGTGCTATGCCCCATCCGATGATGCTGAGCGGGTCCTTGTAGAAGGGCCGGCGCGGCGGACGCACGACCTCGGTCGCGGACAGGACCTCGGTGTCGGAAGCCACGGGTTCCTCGCTGGCCATACTCCCTAGAGCCCGTGCGACTTAGGGCCGTAGCGAGTGTAAAGCCGCGAGGGCGGCGACTGCAAGTGCGCCGAGGCCTTCCTCGCGGCAGCCGCTTCCGAGGGTTTTGGGCGCCTGCGGAGTTAGTATCGAGCCTCCCGCGCGCTCAAGCACCGCTCCCCCGACCGGAGACACGAATGAAAACGCTCCTCAAGACCGCCGTCCTCCTGCTCGCCCTGCTCCTCGCCGCCGCCCTTCTCGTGGAGACGCTGCGCGTCGGGCCGCCCCCCACCGTCGACGTCCGTGCGGACGCGAAGGCCATCGGCTCGCGGACGGCCGTGACGGTGGTCGCCTCTGCTCCGGGCCGCGGCCTCGCCGGCCTGCGGGTCGAGGTGGAGCAGGCGGGAGTGGTGCACGTCGTCACGCAGAGGTCGCACCGGCCGCTCTCCCCCTGGGCGTTGTCCGGCGAGCGGACCGGCCGGGACGAGCTCCGGGTCGAGGTGGGGCGCTCCGCGCTCCCGGACCTGAAGGAGGGCGAGGCGGTCGTGCGCGTCGTGGCCGAGCGCGCCCCCACCTGGCTGCGCCGTCCCGCTCCCGTGGTGAAGGAGCTCCGGCTGCCGGTGCGCCTCGTCCCGCCCGCGCTCGCGCTCCTCTCCACCCAGCACTACGTCTCCCAGGGCGGCTCGGGCGTCGTGGTGTACCGGGTCGGGGCTCAGGCGGTGCGTGACGGCGTCCGCGCCGGCACGTGGTTCTTCCCCGGCGCGCCGCTACCGGGTGGCGGAAAGGAGGACCGCCTCGCGCTCTTCGGGGTGCCGTGGGACCTATCGGACGGGACCGCGCTGCGCGTGGTGGCCGAGGACGACGCCGGCAACGAGGCCGCGCTCGCCTTCGTGGACCGCTTCTTCCCGAAGCCCCCCGCCCGCGACCGCATCGTCCTCGACGACGCCTTTCTCGCGAAGGTCGTGACGGAGATCCAGGAGCGGACGCCGGGCCTCGCGGACCGGGGGAGCCTCATCGAGAACTACCTCGAGATCAACCGCGACCTGCGGAAGCGGAACGCGGAGGAGCTGGTGGCGCTCGCGCCGTGCTCCGCGGACGCCTTCCTCTGGACGGAGCCGTTCGCGCCGCTGCGCAACGCCCAGGTCATGTCCCACTTCGCCGACCAGCGCACGTACGTCTACCAGGGACGCGAGGTGGACCGGCAGACCCACCTCGGCTTCGACCTCGCCGTGGTCGCGCACACGCCGGTGCCCGCCGCCAACCCGGGCGTCGTCGTCCTGGCGCGCTACTTCGGGATCTACGGCAACGCCGTGGTGGTCGACCACGGCCGCGGGCTCTCGACCCTCTACGCGCACCTCTCCTCGATCGAGGCGAAGGAGGGCCAGAAGGTGGAGCGCGGGACGATCCTCGGACGGACCGGCGCCACCGGTCTCGCGGGCGGCGACCACCTGCACTTCACGGCGCTCGTGCGGGGGTTGCCCGTCACGGCCACGGAGTGGTGGGACGGGGGCTGGATCCGCGACCGCGTGGCGTCCAAGGTGGGGCCGGCCACGCTCACCTTCGCCGCCCCCGCGGCGGAGGCGAGACCGCGTCACCGCCGCCGCGGGCGTCGCCGCTAGAGCGCGCCCAGCTGACGGTCGATCTCGGCGAGGGCCTGGCGGATCTGCTCGCGGCGGATCTCGCTCGTGGTCACCGCCTGCTGCCGTTCCATCTCGGCCCTCGCGAGCCGCAGGGAGTTGAGCCTGCGCTCGCGCTCCGGATCGGCCGATGCGACACCTTTCCGCTGCTCCTGCTGCTCGCGCTCGGCCACCCACTGCTGGAAGCGGTCTTCGGCGTCGATCAGTCCTTCACCGGCGTCACCCATCGGGCCTCCTGACGGAACGGCCAGACCCCGATCATATCGCGAAGCTCGGGAATGGAAACGCCGCTTCGGCGGTATCCTCGTCGACAGATGGGAGGTCCGATGTCCCGCACTCGACGGACGGTCCTCGGGCTGCTCCTCGCCGTCACCACGGCCCTCGGCGTCGCCGACTCCCGGCGCGGCGCCGGCGGCGCCGTGGCGGAAAAGGCCCCGGTGACGGGCCGGCGGGCCGGCGCGGGCCTCGGCGCGGCGCCCAGCGGGATCGCGGGCGAGACGCCGGGTCTCGTGTTCCGCCTGAGCGAGGGAGCGGCGGGTGGCGAGGGGCTGGCGCTCGTGGCGCGGCCCCCGGCGGAGCGGCTCGCCGACGCCGAGGTGCTTCGCGTGCTCGACCGCCTGCCGCCGCTCGCCGGCGACCCGCGCGAGGAGCCGTTTGCGATGCGCGAGGCCTCGTTGCCCCCGCCGCGCGCCGGGCGCAGCGTGCGTGCGTCGTTCCCCCCGGCGGAGACGCCGGCCCGGCCGGAGGCCGCGCCGGCGGGC
>JBGPQQ010000104.1:0-8882 GCA_041489115.1 Vicinamibacteria bacterium
CCGAGCCGAGGATCAGCCGGAGGATCTCCAGCTGGGGAGCCTCGTCGTCGACCACGAGGATGCGGGGCTTCACGCGCGGGCTTCCGGCGCGGCGGCCGGCTCGAGCGCGGCTGGGAGACGGACGGGGAGAAGGAGACGCACGGTCGTCCCCTGGCCGGGCGTCGAGTCGAGCGCGATCCTTCCGCCGTGGCCCTCGACGATCCGGCTCACGAGGGCGAGGCCGAGGCCGACCCCGGTCTCCTTCGTCGAGAAGTACGGCTCGAACGCGATGGCCGCCGCCTCCGGGGACATGCCCACTCCGGTGTCGGACACGAGGACGGCGATCGCCCGCGCGTCCGGCGGGCCCTCGAGCCGCGCCGCGAGCGAGAGCCGGCCGCCCCCGGGCATGGCCTCGAAAGCGTTGAGGACGAGGTTGAGGAAGCAGGTCTTGAGCAGCTCGGGGTCGGCGACGGTCGTCGGGAGGCCGGGGGGAGCGTCCACCTCGACCTCGATGGCCTGGTCGCGGGCCTTGTGCTGCACGAGGGCGGCCGTCTCGCGCACGACGGTCCCCACGTCGCACGGGCGCGGGTCGAGCCGCGCCGGCTGGCCGGAGGAGAGGAAGTCGCCGACGAGGCGGTTCAGCCGCGTCACCTCCGACTTCAGGGTCGCCATCAGGGCCTGGAACTCGCCGTGCCGCGCCTCGTCCTCGGGGGCGAGCCGGGTTCGCACGTGGTCGATGGTGAGGCTGATGGAGTTGAGGGGGTTGCGGATCTCGTGAGCGAGAGCGGACGCGAAGCGGCCCATGGCGGTCGAGCGCTCGGCCACGCGAAGCCGCTCCTCGAGGGCCCGGCTCTCCCCGAGCCGCTCCACCATCTGGTTGAACGTGCGGGCGAGCGCGCCGAGCTCGTCGCTGCCGGCCGCGGGGACGCGGGCGGAGAGGTCTCCGGCCGCCACTCGCCCCGCCGCGTCCGTCAGGGCCTGCACCGGCCGCGAAACGGCGGAAGCGAGGACGAGCGACAGCAGCATTCCGAGGGCGAAAACGGCGAGCGTCGCGGCGATGCGGCTGGCCAGCGCGGTCTGGGAGAGAAGGGAGAAGTCGTCGAGGTGGCGGGTGATCACGACGTAGCCGACCCGCCGGTCCTCGACCACGATCGGGACGGTGAGGTTCGAGGTGGTGGGGTGCGCGAGGGGGCCTTCCTCGCCGAGCACGCCCCGGATCACGTATTCGGCGGGCCCGCGGCGGCGCGCCAGCTTCTTGCCGACGATGCGGGGGTTGGTCGAGGCCTGCACCACCTCGTCCGAGGCGTCGGTGATGGAGACGTCCCTCACCCCGAGCCGGCGCAGCTTCTCCGCGTAGGCCTGGACGGCCTTCTGGGGATCCGCCCCGCTCCCCGGCTGCTCCTGCGTGATTTCGATGGCGGTGGACAACTCCTCGGTGTAGTCGCTGACGCGGGCGAGCAGCGCGCGCTCGCTGAAGAGGTGCAGCACGAAGAGGCTGCCGATGGAGAGTACGAGCAGCGAGAGCATCATGAGCTGCAGCTGGGCGCGGAGCGACCGCCTCCTCAACCGGCTCAGGGGGGGTGTGCTCACGCTTCGAGTTTAGCCCTGCCTCGCCCCCCGCCCAAAAGCCGCTCGCGCCTCACCCCAGCGGGGGGCGCCGGGCGAGGGCGTAGCGGACGAGCTCCAGCACCGCCTCGCGCTCGGGGGAGGCCAGGGGCAGCCGCGGGGGGCGCACCGTCTCCGAGCCGAGCCCCGTCTCCTGCTGGACGAGCTTGATGAGCTGCACGAACTTCGGGACCGTGTCGAGCCGCAGGAGGGGCAGGAACCAGTCGTAGAGGGCCCGCGCCTCCGCGATCCGGCCCGCCGCGGCGAGGTCGAAGAGGCGGACCGACTCGGCGGGGAGCGCGTCGGCGAGGCCGGCGATCCAGCCGACCGCCCCCGCCTGGACCCCCTCGAGGACGAGGTCGTCCACGCCCACCAGGATCGCCAGCCGGTCCCCGAGGAGCGCGCGGAGCGAGGTCACGCGGCGCACGTCCGCGCTCGACTCCTTCACGGCCACGAAGTTGGGCAACGACACGGCCAGGTCGACCATCTGCTCGGGGAGGACGTCGGTGCCGTGGGCGATGGGGTTGTTGTAGAGCATGCAGGGGAGCGGCGTCTCCCCGATGACCGCGGCGAAGTGGGCGCGGGTCTCGCGCCAGTCGCCCCTGTAGACGTAGGGCGGCAGGACCATGAGGCCCTCGCCGCCCGCGTCCGCCGCCAGCTCGGCCAGCCGGATGGCGTCGGCCGTGGTCAGGGCGGCGACGCCGGCCACGAGCGGCGCGCGCCCGGCGAGCGCCTCGCGGCAGAGGCGGAGGACGGCTTTCTTCTCGTCGAACGACAGCGAGCCCCCCTCGCCGAGGGAGCCAAGGGCCACGACGCCCGTGCAGCCCCCGCGCACGAGCGCGTCCACCTGCTTCACGAGCAGGTCGGCGTCGACGGAGAAGTCCGGCTTGAACGGGGTCGTGATCGCGGGGACGACGCCTTGCCACTTCATGGCGGGAAGGATAGCCTCCCGCGTGCCCCTCCGTCTCCTCGGTGTCGCGCTCCTCCTCGTCGGGTCGGGCGCCTCGGCGCTCGCCTACCAGCTCGTGTGGACGCGCGAGCTGCGCCTCGTCTTCGGCCACTCGACCGCGGCCTCGGCCGCAGTGTTGGCGATCTTCATCGGGGGCCTGGGCGCGGGCTCGCTCCTCATCGGCCCCCGGGCCGACCGCCACCCTCGCCCCCTCGCCCTCTACGCGCGGCTCGAGGCGGCAGTGGCGCTCTTCGCCGCGCTCACGCCGCTTCTTCTCGCGGTCGCGCGCGCGGCATACCTGGGGCTCGGGGGCAGCCTGGCCCTCGGCTCGTTTCTCTCGACGCTCGTGCGCCTCCTGCTCTCGGCCCTCGTCCTCCTCGTCCCCACGGTGCTGATGGGCGGCGCCCTGCCCGCCGCGGCGCGGGCCGTGGAGAGCACGGGCGACGCGCGGCGGCGGACGACCGCCCTCCTCTACGGGGCGAACACGCTGGGCGCGGTGGCGGGGGCGCTCGTCGCCACGTTCTACGCCTTCGAGCGGCTCGGCAACCGCGGCACGCTCTTCGCCGCGTGCGCGGTGAACCTCGGGGTGGCCTTCGCGGCCGCGCTGCTCGCGCGCGGGAGCGTCCCCGCCGGTGCGCCGCCCCCGGAGCCCGAGCCTCCCGGCGCGGCCGGGCCTCCTGCTCCGCGCCGCTTCGTCCTCGCCGCGTGCGCGATCGTGGGCTTCGCGTTCTTCCTCCTCGAGCTCGTCTGGTACCGGATGCTGTCGCCGCTCCTCGGCGGCTCCGTCTTCACCTTCGGGCTGATCCTGGCCACGGCGCTCCTGGGCATCGCCGCGGGCGGCCTCGCCTACGCGCTCGTGGGCCGCGACCGCGAGGCGACGCTCCTCGCTTTCTCGGCGACGTGCCTTCTCGAGGCGGCGGCCGTGGCGGCCGGCTTCGCCCTGGGCGACCGCCTCGCGCTCCTCGCCATCGTCCTGCGGCCGCTCGGCAGCTTCGCGTTCGCCGGCCACGTCCTCGGGTGGTTCGCGGTGGCCGCCCTCGTCGTCCTTCCGCCGGCGTTCGTGGCCGGCGTCCAGTTCCCGCTGCTGGTGGCCCTCCTCGGCCGCGGCCGCGAGCACGTGGGCCGTGACATCGGCCGGGCCACCGCCTTCAACACCGGCGGCGCCGTGCTGGGGGCGCTCGCCGGCGGCTTCGGACTCCTGCCGCTCCTCACCGCGCCCGGCTGCTGGCGCCTGGTGGCGGCGCTGCTCCTCGCCCTCGGCCTCGTGGCGGCCGGGCTCGATTCGCGGCGCGGCGTCACGCCCCGGCTCGCGCCGATCGCGATCGCGTTCCTGGCCGTCGCCCTCCTGGCGGCTCCCGGACCCACGGCGGCCTTCCGGCACAGCGGGATCGGGGCGGGGCGCGTGGCGCCCGGCGATCTCGCCGGGCCAAACGAGGCAGAGGACTGGCAGCGCGAACAGCGGCGCTCGGTGATCTGGGAGGCGGAGGGCCGGGAAAGCAGCGTGGCCCTCCTCGGCGCGACCGGCCTCGCCTTCGCGGTGAACGGAAAGGTGGACGGCCATTCGCGCTACGACGCGGGCACGCAGGTGATGTCGGGGCTCCTGGGGGCGCTGCTCCACCGCGGCCCGCGACGCGTCCTCGTCGTGGGCCTCGGCACCGGCTCGACCGCCGGCTGGCTCGCCGACGTGCCGGGTGTCGAGCGCGTGGACGTGGTGGAGCTCGAACCCGTGGTGACCGAGGTGGCGCGCCGGTGCGCTCCCGTGAACCGGAACGCCCTCGCGAACCCGCGTCTCCGCCTCTTCTTCGGCGACGCCCGCGAGCACCTCCTCACCACGCGCGAGCGCTACGACCTCGTCGTCTCCGAGCCCTCGAACCCCTACCGCGCGGGGATCGCCAGCCTCTTCAGCCGCGACTTCTACCGTGCCGTCGCCTCAGGCCTCGAGGAGGGCGGGCTCTTCCTGCAGTGGGTGCAGGCCTACGAGGTGCACCCCGGCTCCATCCGCAGCCTCTACGCGACGCTCGCCGCGGAGCTCCCCGCCGTCGAGACGTGGCAGACCCTGCCGGGCGACCTCGTGCTCGTGAGCTCGCGCGCGCCGCTGCGGCACGACCTCGCCCGGATCGGCGAGCGCATCCGCGAGGAGCCGTTCCGCGCGGGCCTTCGCAACGCGTGGCGCACCGACCGCATCGAGGGGCTCTTCGCCCACTTCGTCGCGGGGCCCGCCTTCGCCGCACGGCTGCAGGCGCTCTCTCCCCCCCTCAACACCGACGACCGCAACGCCCTCGAGTTCGGCTTCGCCCGCAGCCTGGGGGTGGACGGCCTCCTCGACGTCGAGGCGGTGCGGCGGGCCGCGGCCGACGCGGGCGCCGACCACCCCGCGTTCTCCGGCGGGACGCTCGACCTCGCCCGCCTGCAGGACGAGCGGCTCTCTGTCTTCTCGAGCGCGGGGGAGGCCCCGCCCCCGCCGAAGGGCGCGCCGGGCCTCGCGCGGCGCGCCGACGCCCACGCGCTCTGGACGCGGCGCTCGCGCCCGGCAGCCCGGCAGGCGTGGCGCGCGCAGGACGAGGAGCCGGAGGGGCCGAACGAGCTGGCCCTCGTGGCCGAGGTGACGGCCGACGCCGGTGAAGAGCGGGCGCTCGGTTACATCGAGGCCCTCCGCGCCTATCAGCCCGCGGAGGCCGACGCCTGCCTCGCCCGCCTGCGCCTGCGCCAGGGCTGGCACGAGGCGGCGCTCCAGGCGCTCGAGGCGGCCTTCGCGGCCTACCGCCGCGACCCGTGGCCTTCGCCCCTCGTGATGCAGGGGGCCCTCGACGCCGCCCTGGAGCTGGCCGGCCAGAAGCCGGCGCTCGCGCCGCGGGTGCTCGCCGCCCTGCGGCCCGAGTTCGCCCTGCGGATGCTGAACGAGGTGCGCGTCGAGGAGGCGTTCCTCGTCGGCTCGATGGGCGAGCCCGGCGAGGACTGCGCGCGTCTCCTCGAACCGGTCGAGCCGAACGTGCCCTTCACCCGGCCGTGGCTCGACTACCGCCTCCGCTGCTACACGCGGACCGACGACCCCCGGCTGGTGGCGGCCTGGGACGACCTCCGGCGCTTCGAGGCGCGGGCCCGCGAGCCCCTGCTCCCGCCAGGGAAGTAACCGCCCCGTCCTCCCGTGCCAACACCCACGCCTGGCTCAGCGGAAGTTCTCGACCAGCATCAGCTCGGATGCCCAGCGGGGCTCCTCGCTGTAGAGAATCCACTCCTCGGTGGGGGAGACGGCCAACCACCGAAGGTTGAATGGACCCTTCTTCGGATGCAGGTCCCTGACCCGGCCCGACCCGAAGTCCAGGTACCGGATCGTGGACTCCTGCGCCGGGGTTCCGACCGAGGCCACGGTCATGAAGTAGACGCCTCTCGGGGAGAGAGCCCACTCCCCCCAACCAATGGGGCCAGGCACGAGCTCGGTCTCCTCTCCGCCCGACACCGGCACTCGCCAAATGCCGGCGGCTTCCGCCTTCGAGTAGTACAGGTACATCCCGTCGGTGGACTCCTGGGCGTACACTCCGCCGTCTCGCGTCACCTGGACCGCCTCGCCTCCCTCGGCCCCGGTCTTCCAGATCTCCGATCGGCCGCTGCGGTCCGACGCGAAGTAGACTGAGCGACTGTCGCGAGACCAGCTTCCCCGGTTGTCGGCGGAAGGCTCCCGTGTCAGCCGCCGGGGTATCCCTCCATCGGCGTCGATGACGTACACGTTCCAGTCGCCCGCCTCCAGCGAGTCGAAGACGAGCTGTCGACCATCGGGAGACCAGCGGGGCGTTCCCGTGTGGCTCTCGAAGCTCGTCAACTGGACCGGGTTGGAGCCGTCGCTGTCGCAGACCCAGATGTTCTCGGCTCCGCTCCGGTCGGACGAGAACGCGATCCTCCGTCCGTCGGGGGAGTAGGCGGGGTTGTTGTCTGACCCGCTGGAAGCGATTAGCTTCGCGGGTGCCTGCGCGCGGAGCGAGGTCGCTCGGCCGGGCACCCGCCAGATGTCGCTGGGGGAACCGACCCACTGTTCGTACACCATGCGGTTCCCGCGTACCGATGGGCCGCCCGCGTTCTGTCCCACGCCGGGGATCGGCTGCGGGTCGCCACCCGCCAGGCTCACCCTGAGAACGAGACCGCTTCCGCCAGTCCCGGCGGCGAACAGGACCCCGCTCCCATCCGGCGTCCAGGCGAGACAACAGAGGTTGTCGTACTTCTCCGACGTCAGCCGGCGGGCCTCTCCTCCCTCCAATTGCTGAACCCACACGTCGAGATCGCCAAAGCTCCCTGAGCCCGACCTCACGAAGGCCAACTGCGTCCCGTCGGGCGAGAGCGCGGGGTGCAGGTCTCCCAGCGAGTCCGGCGGGGGGGAGGTGAGCGGCTGCTTCTCCAGCTTGGCCAGCGACAGGCGGACGATGCGGGAGGGCTCGCTCGCCGTGGCCTTCTCGGCGAGGGCGAGCCAGTCGCCCTTCGGTGACCAGGAGAGTTCAGGGATCCAATAGACGTCGCCGTACGCGAAGAGCGGGCCGCGGATGTCGACGAGCTTGCGCTCCTGCCCACCCAGCGAAGGTACCGTGTAGATGGCGGCCGCCGCCTCTTCGGAAAGACGCACGAAGGCGATCTGTCGCCCGTCGGGTGACCATTCGGGAAGTCCCTCTCGTGCCTGGCTTTCCGTCAGGCGAAGAGGCTTCGCACCGACGCCCAGCGCCTTGACGTAGATGTCCGAGTTGTCGGCGGCCGGGCGGGTCCAGGCGTAGGCCACCTTCTCGCCGTCGGGGGACAGCTGGGGATCCTGCTTCGTGCCCCCTTCGGTGGTGAACGGCGTGATCTTCAGAGGCTCTGCCGGGGGTTCTACGGCCCGGTTCGATAGCAGCCGCCAGGCGAGAATGCCGGTCACCGCCGCCACGAGCGCTCCGGCAGCGACCCAGGGCAGGAGCCGACGGCGACGCGGGCCGAGCCGAACGGCCGGACGAACGACCGACTCGCCTGAGGTCGTGTCCCTCCGGAGGCGCTTCAGGTCCGCCCGCAGCTCCGAAGCGCTCTGGTAGCGCAGATCCCGGTCCTTTTCCAGGCACTTGTTGATGGCCCGCTCCAGGTCGTCGGGAAGCTCCGGGTTGAGCCTCACCGGCGAGGTCGCGGCCTTGTGCAGGATCGCGTCGAAGATCACCGCGGAGGTGGGGCCGGCGAACGCCGGACGCCCCGTCGCCATCTCGTAGAGGACGATGCCCAGGGAGAAGAGATCCGTACGGGCATCCAGAGTCTCACCCCGGGCCTGCTCGGGTGACATGTACGCAACCGTCCCCAGCGCCGTCCCCGGGCTGGTCAGGTGCGCCTCGGCGGCGCGGGTCGGCGATGCCGAGTCCTCGACCACTCCCGCCGCCTCCCGCGCTCCGCCCCCGACCTTGGCCAGGCCGAAGTCCAGGATCTTGGCCTGCCCGCTCCCGGTCACGAAGATGTTCGCGGGCTTGATGTCGCGGTGGACGATTCCCTTGGCGTGGGCGGCGTCCAGGGCGTCGGCGAGCTGGATGCCCAGCTCGAGGACCTCGTCCGTCTTGAGGGGGGCTCCGGCGATGCGGTGCTTGAGCGTCTGCCCCTCGAGGAGCTCCATGGCGATGAAGGGCCGCTCGTCATGCTCGTCGATGTCGTGGATGGTGCAGATGTGAGCGTGGTTGAGGGAGGATGCCGCCTTGGCCTCGCGCCGGAACCGCTCCAGGGCGATCTCGTTGCCGAAGAACTCCTCGGGCAGGAACTTCAGCGCGACGAGGCGGTCGAGGCGGGTGTCCTCGGCCTTGTAGACGACGCCCATGCCCCCGCCGCCCAGCTTCTCGAGGATGCGGTAGTGGGAGACCGTCTGGCCGATCATGTCGCCTGAGCCCACGCTCCACCCCAATCAGCGCAGCCGGGGGAGCGCCCGAGGCCACGCACGCTGTTCCGATGGAGAGCTCGGGCGTAATGGTACACCCTCCTCCTCCGCCAGCACTCCGATCGGGACGGGTACGAGCGGGGGGCGGACCGTGTCCGGCGGGAAGCCGCGGAGGAAGGAGAGGGCGGCGCCGCAGACACGGCCCTGGCACGGGCCCATGCCGGCGCGCGTGTCGAGCTTCGCCTCGCGCGCCGAAGCGGCGGCGGCGAGGCGGCCGAGGGGGACGTCCTCGCAGCGGCAGACGACCGTGTCGGGGCGGGCGAGAGCCTTCAGCTCGCCGCGCAGTGCGAAGGTCGCGGCCAGACGTGCGGCGAAGCCTCTCCCGCGTCCGCGCTGCCTGAGCAGACGCTCCGGCACACGTCGCCCGGCCGCGGCGAGGCCGGCGATCGCGCCGGTCACGAGGGCCTGGTCCACGCCGGCGATCCCGCC
>JBGPQQ010000105.1:0-8866 GCA_041489115.1 Vicinamibacteria bacterium
CCCGCGTCACCACCTCGACGTGCTCCGGGGCGAGCGCGTTCACCGCCGCGACGCCCTCCTCCAGGCCCTTCACCAGGACGACCGCGGCGTTCCGCGCGAGGGCTCTCCGGGCCCTCGCGGCGTTGGCCACGAACGACACGCCGTCCGCCACGAGCCGCACCGCCTCCGCGGCCAGCTCGCGCGACGTCGTGACGAGGACGACTGTCTCGTCCCCGCTGCCGTGCTCGGCCTGGGCGAGGAGGTCGGCCGCCACCCAGCCGGGGTCGGCCGTGTCGTCCGCCAGGATCGCGACCTCGCTCGGCCCCGCCTCGGAGTCGATCTCCACCTGCCCGCGCACGAGCCGCTTGGCGGCCGTGACGTAAGCGTTGCCGGGGCCGACGATCTTGTCCACGGCCGGGACGGTCTTCGTCCCGTACGCGAGGGCCGCCACCGCCTGCGCCCCGCCGACGCGGAAGACCTGCGCCTCGACGCCCGCCACGACGATCGCCGCCGCCACCGCCGGGTTGCGCTCGAACGTGCGCGGCGGGGTGACGACGACGATCCGGGCCACCCCCGCCACCCGCGCCGGGATCGCGTTCATCAGGACGGACGACGGGTAGGCGCCCGCCCCGCCCGGCACGTAGAGGCCGGCCGAGGCGATGGGCCTCACGAGCTCCTCGAGCACCGAGCCGTCGGGGAGCCCGAGTCGAAACCCCGGATCGAGCTGCCGGCGGTGGAACACCTCGATCTGCCGGGCCATCGCCCGCAGAGCGGCCACCACCCGGGGGTCGGCCTGTTGGGCGAGCGCGCGGACCTCGCGGGGGGGGACTCGCAGCTGCCGGGGCGCGAGCCTCACGCCGTCGAAGCGCGCGGTGAGGCGCACGAGCGCCTCGTCGCCCCCGCGCCGGACCGCGCGGACGACGTCCCGGGAGGCGCGGACGACCTCCGGCCGGGGCGCGCTCGACCGCGGCAGCCCCGCGAGCCAGCGCTTCCAGCCGGCGCTGCCGTAGACGACGGTCCTCATTGCCGCTCACCGCCGGCGCCAGCGGGCCCGGACTGAAATGCGACGGCCACGGCGATGTGGGCCGCATCGATGCCAGGGGCCCCACGTGAGCGCCGGACGGAGCGTCGGCTCGCGTGGGGTCTGGCACGATGCGGCCAATTCGCAACTGCGGCGAGTGTCACAGGCTCCTCCGCAGCGCCTCCACGAGGTGCTGCACCTCCTCGCGCCGCGCGTGGAAGCTGGCGCGGTTGACGACGAGGCGCGCCGACGACTCGGCCACCGTCTCGATCACCTCGAGCCCGTTCTCGGCCAGCGTGCGGCCGGTCTCCACCACGTCCACGATGCAGTCCGCGAGGCCCAGGCCGGGCGCGATCTCGACCGAGCCCGCGAGCTTCACCACCTCGACGGCGAGGCCGCGGGCCAGGAAGTGCTCGGCCGCCACCCGCGCGTACTTGCTCGCCACCCGCGTCGTCGCCGAGCGGTCGGGGGCGAAGCCCGAGCCCGCCGGGCTCGCCACCACGAGGCGGCAGCGGCCGAACCCGAGGTCGAGCGGCTCCAGCACGTCGGCCCCCGTCTCGAGCAGCACGTCGCGGCCGGCGACCCCGCAGTCGGCGACCCCGTACTCGACGTAGGTCGGCACGTCCATGTCCTTCACGAACAGGAAGCGCAGGTCTCCCGCGGGGACGACCAGCTTCCGGCCCTCGCCGTCGGGGAACGGCAGCCCCGCGCGGCGGAAGAGCGCCTCGGACCCGGCGAGGAGCTTGCCTTTCGAGAGGGCGACGGTGAGGCTCATCGGGCGCCCCCGTTTCCGAAGCGCACGCGCGCGCCCCGGGCGCGCCTCTCCCGCGCCTCGGCGAGCGCCGCGCCGAGGTCCTCGCCGTGGACCTTCACCGCGGGGGCGGGCGCCGCCCGAGGCGCCGCCCCCTGTCGCTCGAGCAGCAGGACCACGCGGTCGAGACCGAGCATGAAGCCGACCGCGGGCAGCGGGCGGCCGAACCGCGCGAGGAGCGTGTCGTACCGCCCGCCGCCGCCCACCTCGAAGCCGAGGCCGGGCGCGAAGACGCGGAAGACGAGGCCGGTGTAGTAGTCGAGGCCTCGCACCTCGCCGAGGTCCACCGCCAGGCGGTCGGCGAGGCCGGCCGCGCGCAGGGCGGCGGCCACCGCGCTCAGCTCGTCGACGGCCGCGGCCGCGGGGGCGCAGAAGGCGAAGGCCCGCGACGCCTCGTCGAGGGTCTCGAGCCCGCCCGCCATCGCGGTCAGCCTCTCGAGCGCGGCGGCGTTCGGCGCGGGGAGCGCCGCCCCCTCGAGGGCGCGGCGCACGCCCGCCGGGTCTTTCGACTCGACCCGCTCGCGCAGCGCCTCGAGCCGCTCGCCGTCGAGCCCCGATCCCTCCACCAGCCCGTTGAAGACACCGACGTGGCCGAGGGCTAGGACCCACCCGCGCACGCCGAGGCGCTCGAGGCACTCGGCGGCGATCGCCAGGACCTCGGCGTCGGCCGCGCGGGCGGCGCCGCCCAGGTGCTCGAGGCCCATCTGGTGCAGCTCGCTCTGCCGGCCCGCCTTGACGGGCTCGTAGCGCACGACCTCGCCCGAGTAGTACAGCCGCAGGGGCGCCTTTCGGTCGCGCAGCCGCCCCGCCGCGATCTTGGCGAGGAGGCTCGTGAAGTCGGGCCGGAGCGCGAGCACGTTCCCGTCGCGACCCACGAAGGAGTACGTCTTCGGGGCCAGGGCCTCGCCGGTGAAGACGTCGGCGTAGTCGAAGAGGGGTGGGATGATCTCCTCGTAGTCCCATCCCTCGAAGACAGACACGACCTTCTCCTCCACGAGGCGGCGACGCCGGGCCTCCTCGCCCACGAAGCACTGCACGCCGGGCGGGACCTGCGCGAGCCGGTGCGTCCCGTTCATCACACCCCCACGTACCGCGCGAGCACGGCGCGCGCCCGCGCCGCGTCGGCGGTTCCCTTGACGATCGCCCGCCCGTCGGCGAAGACCACGAGCTCGGCCTCCGGCGCGCGGAAGCGGACGAGGTGCTCGTTGGCCACCACCTCGCCCGCCGCGCGCAGCCGGGTGGCGAGAGCGGCGACGTCGAGCGGAGTCCCGTCGCCCTTCAGCTGGACCGCGTCGCGGCCGCAGAGGGCGGCGGCCGGCGCCGGCGGCGCGTCCGCGTACTCGAAGCGGCGCTCCGTGCAGGACGGGCACCAGGGGGCCCGACCGCCGAAGCCCGCGACGTCGAACGTCCCCGCCCACAGGTCGACGGTGACGAGGCCGTCCACGAGCGCGGCTTCCCGCCCGGCCAGGAATTTCAGCGCCTCGGCGGCCTGGACCCCCGCCACGACCTGCACGATCGGCGCGACGACCCCGGCGGTTTCGCACGTCTCGCCCGACCCCGCGGCCGGCTTTTCGCCCAGCACGCAGCGCAGGCAGGGCGACTTCCCCGGCCGGACCGAAAGCACCGCGCCGTGGGCGGCCACGCAGGCGCCGTAGACCCACGGCACGCCGGCGCGCAGGCACACGTCGTTCAGGACGTAGCGCGTCTCGAAGTTGTCGGTGCCGTCGAGGACGAGGTCGGCCTCGTGGACGAGCCGGTCGGCGAGCGCGGCGTCCACGTCGGCCACGATCCCCCGGACGGCCACGTCGGAGTTGAGCCGCCGCAGCCGGGCTTCGGCCGCCACGGCCTTCGGCCGGGCGAGCGCGGCGTCCTCCTCGTCGAAGAGCGACTGGCGCTGCAGGTTCGTGGCCTCCACGAAGTCCCGGTCCACGACGGTGAGGGCCCCCACGCCGGCACGGGCCATCGTCTCCGCGAGCGCCGACCCCAGGGCGCCGCAGCCGACCACGAGGACGCGCGACCGGCGGATCCGCTCCTGACCCTCGCGGCCGATCCCGGTGAAGAGCTCCTGGCGCGAGTAGCGGCTCATGCCCGCGCCTCCGCGATCGCCGCGAGCGCGGCCTCCGTCATCGCCTCGACCGGCGCCGAAGCGCCCGTCCACGCCTCGAACTGCCCCACCGCCTGCGCGACGAGCATCTCGACGCCGTCGATGGTCACGCACCCGGCGGCCTTCGCGGCGGCGAGGAGCGGCGTCTCGCGCGGCTCGTAGACCATGTCGAACACGACGGCTCCGGGCCGGAGCGCCCCCGCCTGAACGGGCGTCTGGCCGGGGAACGCCCCCGAGCCGAGAGGCGTGGCGTTCACCAGCACGTCCCACCGGAGGCCCGGAAGCGAGTCGAGGCCGGCGGAGGCGCAGCCGGCGGCGGCCACCACCTCCGCCGCCTGCTCCTCCCGCCGCGCGAGAACGGTGACGTGCGCGCCCGCCCGGACGAGGGCGAAGGCCGCCGCCCGCGCCGCGCCGCCCGCGCCGAGGATCGCCACCGACCGACCGACCGGGTCGAGGCGCTTCCGCAGCGGGACGAGGACGCCGTCCCCGTCCGTGCTCAGGCCGACGAGGCGCCCGTCCTTCATCAGGACCGTGTTCACCGACCCCGCCTCGGCGGCGTTGGGTGTCACCGAGTCCAGGTGCGGCAGGATCTCCCCCTTGTACGGCCGCGTGACGCTGAAGCCCGAGAGGTCGAGGGCGGGGAGAGCCGACGCGAAGGCGCTCATCGACTCGGCCTGCACCGGCACGTAGACGGCGTCGATGCCGCACTCGGCGAAGGCGCGGTTCTGGATCGCGGGCGAGAGGCTGCGCAGGACGTCGGAGCCGAGGAGGCCGTAGACGCGCGTCGCGGGGCCGATGGACCGGACGCGGTACGTGTCGGCGAGGACGGCCGCCGGCAGCTGCCCGGGCGCCGCCTCGCGGCCGTTCTCGGGCGACGCGAACGTGAAGGGGGCGCCGTAGCGGCCGCCGAGGATCCGCGAGGCGACGCCCAGGGGGCCCATGGCGAGGGCGACGAGCCTCGGGCCGCGGCCGCCCGCATGACGCGACGCGAACGCGAGCAGCCGGCCGAGGTCGGCCACCGAGCGTGCGGTCACCGCGATCTTGACGACGTCGGGGTGCTGGGCGGCCATCCGGTCGTGGATCCCGTCGAGGTCGTCCGGCGTGCCCTCGAAGTCGTGCCACGAGAGGACGAGCCCCCGCCCCGCCTTCGACACGACCACTTCGGCGAAGCCGGAGCGGGCCTCCACGTCCACGAGGTCGAAGCCGCGGCCGGCCGCTTCGGACAGCAGCCGCTTCCGGGCCACGTGATCAGGATCCGGCCAGCGGCCGCCCTCGGACTCGGGCCGGCAGGTGAAGAGGATCGGCTTCGTCCGGGCCTTCAGCAGGGCGGCCAGGTCGAGGTCGCGCACGAAGTCGGCCCGCACCTCGAAGAGGTCGGCGACGGGGGCGAGCGCGGCCATCCGGTCGACGACCGCGGCGGTCGTCTCCTCCGTCAGACTGACTGCGATCGCCGTCCTGCCGCCCTGAAGCACGAAAGCCTCTCCGAGTTCCCTGAAGAGGCCTTCTGGATCGGCGTCCGCATCCCCAGGGAACCCGCTCTCATGGCGGCGGACCCCGAGGGGGCCGCCGCTACGGGTGCCAGTAGTGGAACACGGGACGCCAGCGGCACACGGCTCCGCCGCGATCGGTGCGCAGGGCCGTGTTCGCGCGCGGGGTCATGTGTCTACCGACTTCCCAGACGCACGACTCTAGAGGACCGCGCCGGGGCTGTCAAGCCAGCGGACGGCGGCGAGGCTCAGGGCGGCGCCGATCGCCCAGCCGGCGACGACGTCGCTCGGCCAGTGAACGCCGACGTAGAGGCGCCCCACCCCGACGAACACCCCGACGGCCAGCCCGAGCGCGTAGCCCGCCCGGCCCAGGCCTCGCGCGCGCAGCGCCAGCCAGCCGAGGAGGGGGTAAAGGGCCGTCCCGGCGACGGCGTGGCCGCTCGGGAACGAGAAGCCGGACGTGGGGATGAGCCAGGGCCACAGCGTGGGCCGCGGGCGGGCCGCCGCCGCCTTCACGAGCTCGGGCAGGAGCGCCGCCGCCGCGCCCACGGCGAGCCAGGCCAGGGCCTCCCGCCTCTCCCGCCGGGCGAGATGCCATGCCGCGGCGAGGAGCACGAGCGGCGAGCAGAAACCCAGCGCGCCCAGGAGCCAGGAGAAGCGGAAGGCCGCGTCCAGCGGAGGCGCGGCGTGCCGGTGGATCCACAGCAGGATGTCGGTCTCCATCGCCCTCACCTATCCCCGCGACGCGGGGCGCGTCCGACGATGCCGCCGGCCGGCCGCTCCTCGACTGTGACAGAGCCGGCGAAAAGCCGCCAGGGGCGGCGACGGGCTACAGCGAGTCGACGACCCGCCGGAGCTTCTGCTGGACCTGCTCGGCGAGCGGGCGCATCGCCGGGTCTCCCTGCGCGGCCATCGTCTGCATCGGGTCCACGGCCGAGACAACGGTCTTCCGGTCGTCGGTCTCGTAGACGATCACGTTGCAGGGCAGCAGCATCCCCACGTCCAGCGAGAGCTGGAGCGCCTGGTGCGCGAAGGGGGGGTTGCAGGCGCCGAGGATGCGGTACCGGCGGAAGTCCACGTCCAGCTTCTTCTTGAGCGTCGCCTGGACGTCGATCTCGGTGAGGACGCCGAAGCCCTCGGCCTTCAGGGCCTCGGGGACCTTCGCGAGGGCCTCGTCGAAGCCCATGTCGAGGACTTTCCGGATTCCGAAAGCGGCCACGTTAGCACTCCTTTCGCTCGCGCACTCCGTCCTCGCCGTCCCGTGGCCGCGCCGACCGGCGCGGCTGGGGCACGGCTCAGGTGGGGACGCCGAGGCGAGGCAGCACCCAGGTCTGAAGCGCCACCCAGCCGATCAGGATCAGGAGGGGTCCGAGCCAGCCGTCCATTCACTGTCTCCGTAGGGTGAGAGCCGGAAACGCGGTCAGGGTTTCACGGGAGCCGGGGCCGGGGCGGGCGGGGCCGGAGCCCCGAGCACGCGCCGGACGGCCGCCTCCATCTGCGGGCTGTGCAGCCCCGCTTCCCGCCCGGCCGCCGCGGCCTCGTCGAGGCCCTTCCCCTTCCGGGCCTGGATGACCGCCCAGGCGCCACCGACGCGGTTCGAGGACCCGCAGTGGAAGAGGATCGGGCCGGCCGAGGGGTCGTCGAGCACCCTCTCGATGGCCTCGACGTCCGCCAGGCTGAAGGTCTCGGGCGTCACCGGCACCCAGACGTACCGCAGCCCCTGGGACTCGACCACGGCCCTCTCCTCGGCTGCCCCTTCCTTCTCCGTCCGGAGGTTGACGACGGTCCTGAACCCCATCTTCCCGAGGCGCGCGAGCGCCTCCGGCGAGGGCTGGCCCGCGGTGGCGAGGTCGGGGCGGATGAGCCGATAGGCGGGGATCTGCGCGGGCTCCACGGTCTCGGGCACCTCGGCGAGGACAGGGCTGGCCAGGGACAAGGACGCGGCCATCAGGACGGCGACTCTCATGATCTTTCATCTCCTTTCGTATCAGTGCGTGCCGCCCGTTCGACGAGCGCCCGGGGCATCCTACCCTGCGGTGAGCCGGCCGGTCCACCGCGGTGGGCCAAGTGGCCCATTGGAGCGGATTGACAGAGTCGGCATACTTGCCGTCAGGGAGGCGTCCGTGCGCAAGTACATCATCATAGGGCCGCAGGGCAGCGGGAAGGGCACGCAGGCGAAGATGCTGGCGAAGGACTTCGACCTCGTCCACATCAGCGTGGGCGATCTCTTCCGCTGGCACGTCCAGAGCCGGACCAAGCTGGGCACGAAGGTGCAGCGGTACATGAAGGAGGGCCGGCTCGTCCCCGACGAGATGGTCTCCGACATCGTGAAGTGGCGCCTCGACATCCACGACTGGCGGGTCGGGTTCGTCCTCGACGGCTTCCCGCGCAACGCGGCCCAGGCCGCGTTCTTCCTCGAGAACTACGACATCGACGCGGTGATCGCGATCGAGCTGCCCGAGGAGGCGGCGATCGCGCGGATGCAGAGCCGTCGGCTCTGCTCGAGCTGCGGGCTCGACTACAACCTCATCCAGCTGCGGCCGAAGGTGCCCGACGTCTGCGACAACTGCGGCGGGCGGCTGGTGACCCGGGCCGACGACACGCCCGAGGCCATCCGCGCACGCCTGCGGGACTACCGCGAGAAGACGCAGCCGATCCTCGACCTGCTGCGCGAGAAGGAGCTGATCGTCACCGTGGACGGCACGCCGGGGCCCGACGTGGTGCAGGCCGAGATGCGGCGCCGGCTGGGCCTCGTGCCCGCGGCCGACGAGACTCCGGAGCCGGTCGGTGTCGCCTGAGGCGACTCCCCCGCCCGACCCCGGGGTCAGGTCTTGAATTGAGGCGTTTTCGTCGCCCGTGCGCTATTTCAAGACCTGACCCCCGGCGTACCAGCGCGCCAGGGTGTCGGCCTCGTAGCAGCGGGCCTGCAGCCACACGTCGGCGGGGGCGCGCCGCTCCTGCCAGGGCGCCTTCGCCGCGGTCGCCACGGACGGGAAGCCGGCCTCGGTCAGGAGCACGGGGCGCCCGAAGCGGCGAGAGGCCGGCTCGAGCGGGGCGAGCGCGCGGTCCCACCCGGCCTCGAGGTGGGGCTTCACCATCACCCGCAGCCCGGCTGCGTGAGCGTTCCTCACGAGCGCGCCCAGGTCGCGGAAGCCGGAGTGCCGGTCGGGCGCCGCGAGGACGGGGTCGTCGAGGCCGCGCTGCAGGGGGTCCCAGGTGTGGATCGAGACCCAGGTCACCCCGAGCGAGGCGAGCCGGCGGAAGGAGCGTCACGAGCGGCCCGCCGGAGGGACGTGAGGGACGCTTTGCTGCCGGACCCGGCCAGCGCCTGCGCCGCCTCGAACGCCGCGCGGGTGTCGCGGTGGGCGAGCGCCTCGACTAGCGCCGGCTCCGCCTCGGCCCGTCGGGCCTCCGACAAGGTCCCGAGCAGCCAGGCCCCGAGCGGCGCGTCGTCCCCCGCCCGG
>JBGPQQ010000106.1:0-8839 GCA_041489115.1 Vicinamibacteria bacterium
AGAACGGCCCCTTCATCCAGGTCTCGCGGGAGAAGACCTCGTACATCGCCGCGTAGCAGTCGGCCTGCTCGCCGGGATCGGCCGCCATCGACGCGCCCCAGTCCCACGGCGCGCGGTTCGTGCCGTCGCCGCTGCGGTAGCCGGTCTCGGTGAAGATGAACGGCTTGCCGTGGGCCTGCTGGACGTTGCGAAAGGCCGCCACCATGTCGTGGCCGTAGCGGTTGCGCCGCCAGCCGGCCACGAGCTCCGCCCGGGTCGGGCTCGTCTTGTCGGTGAGCGGGGTGTAGACGTCCGCCCCCACGAGGTCCAACTGGCCCCAGAACGACACGCTCGTGAACTCGTCGGCGGGCTCGACGCCGTTCGCCGCGTACGTCAGGAGGCCCGCGTACCGGCTGCGGATCCGGGCGATCAGGCTCGCCCACTGCGCCGCGTAGCCCGAGCCCGACATCGAGGCGAGCTCGGTGCCGATGCACAGCATCGCGACGTTCTTCTCCGCCGCGATCGCCACGTAGTGGTCCAGGAACGCGGAGTAGCTCTCGAACCAGCGGCCGGGATCGGTCGGCGTGATCTGCGCGCGCCAGGTGCCGTCGACCACGTCCACGTGCGGCTTCAGCATGACCTTGAGGCCGAGGGCGTGCATCTCGTCGATGGCGCGGCGCACCACGTCGTCGTCGTTCGACTGGTCCGGGTGGGGCGCGATGGTGCTCGAGCTTCTCGTGTCCATGTACCAGGTGACGAGGAGGCCGGCCCAGCCGGCGCCGGTACCCGCGAGCGCGCGCCGCGCGTCGCTGCCCGCGGGATACCCGTACTCGTCGTGCCACCAGGACACGTGGGTGATGCCGTTGTACGTGAACCCGGCGCCGCCCGGCGGCGGCGTGGTGGTGGGCGTCGGCGTCGAGGGGCTGGCTCCGCCTCCGCCACAGCCTGCGAGCGATGCGACCAGCGACAGGGCCGCGGCCAGGTCGCTCGCCCCGCGTCGCGAGCGGAGTGCGCGCCCCGCCCTCACTTCACCCCCGTGTGGGTCAGGCAGGATGCCGGCACCCACAGGACGTCGCCGGCGCCGAGGCCGCCCGCGCCGACGACCTGCCCGCCCGAGCACGAGGCCTCGGGCGCGCAGCCGGCCGCGCAGCCGACCACCCGCGAGACGCGGAGGCGATAGCGGGTCGGGTCCGCGGCCTCGACGACGGCGCAGTAGCCGTCGCCGCGCCAGGGCCGCACGCACACCGTGTCGCCGCTCGACTTGCCCGAGCCCCTGGCGCCGTAGAGGCGGAGCAGGCGGGCGACCCCGAGGCGGCCGCCTCTCTCGGCGACGTCGAGCGGCGTGCCCCGGGCCCGCGAGCGCAGGTCCGGGTGCGCGCCCGCCTCGAACAGCACGCGGGCGAGGGCGAGGTCCCCCGTGTCCGCAGCCTGGTGCAGCGCCGTCCAGCCCGATCGATCGGCCGTGTCCGGATCGGCTCCCTGCCGGACGAGCGCGGCCACCTGTGCCGAGTCGCCACGCGCCACGGCGGCGACGAGACGCTTCGACGCGGCGTCGTCGGCCGCGCCCGCCAACGTCCCCGCGAGGATGGCCACGACCACGGCGAGCGGCGCCCGTTTCATGCGTCCATCCCCCTGCTTCCAGCCCGAGCATGCGACAGCGGCCCCGGCCCGCGCAAGCGCCGTTCGGCTCATCGCCGGTACCTTGAAAAGGCGGGAGGAAGCGGGGAGACTTGCGCGACCCGCACGAGCCCCGGAGGCTGCATGGACGCTCCCGACACGAAGTCCCTCCCCCCGAACGCCTACCTGCCACTCGCCCCCGGCGAAGTGTACCGGCCCGTCGTCCCGGCCGCGGCCACGATGCCCGAGGCCACGCTCCGTTCGGTGGGCTGGGGGCTGCTCCTCTGCGTCATATTCACGGTGGCCTCGGCCTACTCGGGCCTCAAGGTCGGCCAGGTGATGGAGGCGGCCATCCCGATCTCCATCCTGACCATCGGCCTCGCCCGGGTCTACCGCCGCCGCTCGACGCTCCTCGAGAACGTCATCGTCACCGGGATCGGCGGCGTCTCGGGCTCGCTCGCCGCCGGCGCCATCTTCACCCTCCCCGCCCTCTACATCCTGAAGCTCGACCCGCACCCGGTGCAGACCGTCTTCATCTGCCTGGCCGGCGGCTGTCTCGGCGCGCTCTTCCTCATCCCGCTCCGCCGCTATTTCGTGCGCGAGACCCACGGGCAGTTCCCCTACCCCGAGGCCACCGCCATCACGGAGGTCCTGATCACCGGCGAGAAGGGCGGCTCGCAGGCCAAGCTGCTGCTGCAGGCCACCGCGATCGCCGGCGTCTACGACTTCCTCGCCACCACCTTCCACGTGTGGCACGAGTTCGTGGACTTCCAGTTCGTCCCTGCGGTGAAGTCCCTCGCCGACCGCGCGAAGGTCGTCCTGAACTTCGACGCGGTGGCCTTCATCCTCGGTCTCGGCTACGTCATGGGCCTCCGCTCCTCGCTCATCCTCTGCGCGGGCGGCTTCCTCTCGAACTTCGTCCTCGTGCCCCTCATCTGGATGATCGGGAGCCACCTCCCCGACGCCCCCGTCTACCCCGCCACGATCCCGATCGCGCAGATGACGGCGTCGCAGATCTTCCGCGGCTACGTGCGCTACGTCGGGGTCGGCGCGATCGCCACCGCCGGGATCTTCGGCATCCTGAAGTCGCTCCGCATCATCGCCGGGTCCTTCTCGATCGCCGCCCGGACGTTCCGCCAGGGCGAGGCGCACGCGCCGGAGCGCACCGACTGCGATATCCCGATCGTCACCATCCTCGTCGGGGTCGTCCTCTCGACGCTCGCCGCCGGCGCTTTCTTCTCGACCCTCGGCCAGTCGCTGCTCGTGGTCCTCGTCGGCATCGTTTTGACCCTGCTCTTCTCGTTCTTCTTCACGTCGGTCGCGGCCAACGCCATCGCCACCACTGCGCGCAACCCGATCTCGGGGATGACGATGCTGACGATCATCGTCTCCTCGGTCGTGCTCCTGCGCTTCGGCGTGTCGGGAACGACCGGGATGTTCTTCGTGATGGCGCTCGCGGGTGTCGTCGCCACCGCGCTCTCGATCTCCGGCCAGTTCGTGACCGACCTCAAGACCGGCTACTGGCTCGGCTCGACCCCGGCCGCGCAGCAGAAGGTGAAGTTCCTGGGCATCGCCGTGGCGGCCGTCGCCGCCGGCCTCACGATCGTGATGCTTGCGCGGGCCTTCCAGTTCGGCGAGGCGGCGCCGGGTGACCCTCGCGTCGTCCTCCCCGCTCCCCAGGCCGCGATCATGAAGTCCCTCGTCGAGGGCTTCATGAGCCAGCAGCCGGTGGCCTACGTCCTGTTCGGGGCGGGCGCGGTGGTCGCGGTGATGATGGAGATGCTGGGCGTGCCCGCGCTCATCTTCGCACTCGGGATGTACCTGCCGCTCGAGCTCAACACGCCCGCCCTCGTGGGCGGCTTCCTCGCTCACTTCCTCAACAAGAAGGCGGAGGCGAAGGACGGCGAGCGCGGTGCGTCGATCCGCGAGCGCGGGATCGTCATCGCGTCGGGCCTGATGGCGGGCGGCGCCCTCGGCGGGGTTTTCGGCGCGGCGCTGCGGCTCCTCCCCGGTTACACCGAGGACTGGGTCAAGAGCTGGTTCTACGACGACGTCGGCGTCTCGCAGACCCTGTCGGCGCTGCTCTTCGTGGGGCTCTGCCTGTACGTCTGGTTCGGCTCGACGCGCCGGCCCGAGAAGGCCTGACGCCGACGGCCGTCACGGGGGGCTTGGGGGGGCAAAGCCACCCGCGCGGCCGTCGATTCCTACCCCAGGTTCTGTGCGGCGAACTCCCAGTTGACGAGCTTGTCGAGGACCGCGTTCACGTAGTCCGGGCGCTTGTTGCGGTAGTCCACGTAGTACGCGTGCTCCCAGACGTCGATCGTGAGCAGCGGCTTCTTGCCGGCCACGGTCAGGGGCGTCTCGGCATTCGGGGTCTGCTCGATCTTGAGCTTGCCGCCCTCGAGCACCAGCCACGCCCAGCCGCTGCCGAACTGCGTGACCGCGGCCTTCGCGAGGTCCTCCTTGAACTTCGCGAAGTCGCCGAAGTCGGACTTGATCCTGTCCAGCAGCTTTCCGGTCGGCTGGCCGCCGCCCTTCGGGCTCAGGCTCTTCCAGTAGAAGGTGTGGTTCCACACCTGCGCGGAGTTGTTGAAGAGGCCCTTCTTCTCCGGCTTGCCGGCCGCGGCCTTGACGATGTCCTCGAGGGACGCGCCCGCGAGGTCCGTCCCGTCGATCAGCTTGTTGGTGTTGTCCACGTAGGCCTTGTGGTGCTTGCCGTAGTGGAACGAGATCGTCTCCTGCGAGATGTGCGGGGCGAGGTCGCTCTCGCCGAAGGGAAGGGGGGGCAGCTCGATCATCCTGGCACCTCTTGTCTCGGGAATCGTGGGCGAGGCTCCGGCCCGCGCGGCGACGGCCACGCCGGTGGCCACCGCGCCGCCGATGAAGCCGCGCCTCGTGGTGCGGGAGGGACTCCGGTTCTCCGCCATGGTCATGGGCTCCTTGGGAACCCTTCCAGCCTACCCCAGTCGGCCGGCACGCCCAAACGGGGACCGCCCCGGCTCTCAGGCGGCAAGCACGAGGCGGTACCGCGCGCGGCTCTGGCGCACCTCGCCGAGGGCCGCGTCCGCCTCGGCCAGGGGCCGGACCTGCACCTTCGCCGCGACGCCGTGCCGCGCCGCGAAGGCCAGCATCTCCCGGATGGCGGGCCGGCCACCGATCGTGGAGCCGGTGACGCTCTTCTGTCCGAGCAGGAGACCGAATGCCTGAACCGGCAGGGGCTCGCTCGTGGCGCCGACCAGGCAGAGC
This sequence comes from Vicinamibacteria bacterium, assembly GCA_041489115.1. Taxonomy (GTDB): domain Bacteria; phylum Acidobacteriota; class Vicinamibacteria; order Fen-336; family Fen-336; genus DATBSL01. The sequence continues at coordinate 4,843 of JBGPQQ010000106.1, forward strand.
ACCCCGTTCGGCCGGAGGGCGCCCAGGAGCCCGTCCCAGTCCGGGGTCACGAAGACGGTGGAGAGGATGAAGTCGAGGCTCGATGCCGCCGAGCCCAGGGCCTTCGCCTCGCGCGTCGCGAGGAACCGGTGCGCCCCGAACGAGCGCGCCTCGCCCTCCTTGTCGGGGCTCGACGAGATCGCCGTCACCTCGCAGCCCATCGCCCGCGCGAACTGGAGGGCGAGGTGGCCGAGGCCGCCGATCCCGACGACGCCGACCCGCATCGACGGCTTCACCCAGCGCCGGAGCGGCGAGTAGACGGTCACGCCGCCGCAGAGGAGCGGGGCGGCGTTCTCGGAGGCGAGGCCCTCGGGGATGGGGAACGCGAAGCGGCCGTCGAGCCGGACGCGGTCGGCGAAGCCGCCGTAGTTGGAGACGCAGGTGGCGACGTTCGACGCGCACAGGTTCTCGTCGCCGACGATGCAGGAGTCGCAGCCGAGGCAGGCGCCGCGCTGCCAGCCGACGCCGACCCGCTGGCCCGCCTCGAGGTGCTTCACCTCGGTGCCGAGGGCGGCGATCGTCCCGACGAGCTCGTGGCCCGGGACCATCGGGTAGCTGCCCAACCCCCAGTCGCCGTCGACGAGGTGGACGTCGCTGTGGCAGATGCCGCAGTGGCTGATCCGGATCTCGACGTCGTGGGGTCCGAGGGGCGAAGGGTCGTACACGAACGGCGAGAGGGCGCCCTTCTTCGAGTGCGCGGCGTAGGCGTGGAAGCTCATCCCCCGAATCTACCATCGTGCGCCGTCGCGCGCCCTCGAAGCGCGGTAACATCACCCTTTGTGTCGAGGTGAGGCATGAGCGAGAGCCGCACAGTGTTCGTGCTGCTGCCGGGCCGCAAGGAGGAGGACGACCACTACCAGCTCCTGCAGGAGGAGACCGCGCTCGCCGCCGCGCGACGTCACGGCCTGCGGGCGGACGTGGCGTGGGCGCCGGCCTTCGACCAGCTCCGCGTCCTGAAGAAGCGCCTCCTCGAGCCGGCAGCCGCGGACGCCGTGGTCGTCGAGCCCGCCAGCCGCTCCTCGATGGAGATGCTCCTGCGCGAGCTGCGCGGCCGGACGGGGCTGGTGCTGCTCAACGCCTGGAACCCCTCCGTCGAGGAGGCGTCCCGGTCGTGGGGCGCGGCCCTCCCCTTCGGCACGGTGAGCACGGACCACGCGGCGATCGGCCGCATCCAGGGCGAGCAGGTGCGCCGGCTCGGGCGCGGGGGCCCGGTCCTGTGCGTGACGGGCCCGCGGCGCTCCTCGGCCGCCCAGGAGCGCCTCGAGAGCCTGCGCGCCACGGTCGGCGCCGAGGCCGACCTCGTGGACACCGAGGCCGGCGAGTGGACCGAGGCGGCCGGGATCATGGCCTTCGGCGACTGGTACCGCGTCTTCAAGTCCCGCAACCCGGCGCTCGCCGCGGTGGCGGCGCAGAGCGACGAGCTGGCCGTAGGCGTGGGGAGCGCCATCCGGGCCCTGAGCGACGCCACGCACCGGGCGGCGCTCGCCGGAGCGAAGCTCCTCGGCGTGGACGCCTGCCCGGCCTACGGCCGGCGCCTCGTGGACGAGGGCACGCTCGCCGCCAGCATCGTGACGCCCGCCAACACCGGGCTGGCCATCGAGCTCCTCCACCGCTTCTGGACGGAAGGCCGGCCGCTTCCCCTTCGCTCGTTCACTGCGCCCAGCGCGTACCCGCCAGCGTAACGCCCCGTCAGCCGGCACCCTCCCTCCCGGGGTACGATTCGTGCTAGCGTTTCCATAGACCAGCCATCTGGGGCGCCCCGACGCGCGGGGCTGGGGAATGGAAGGAGCCGAAGGAAAGATGAAGAGGCTCGCTCTGCTGTTCGCCGTCATCGCTGCTATCGCTCTCGCCAGCGCGCCTGCGGCGCAGGCCGCGGCGGACGGCAAGGCCCTGTTCGACGCGAAGTGCGCCATGTGCCACGGGAAGGACGGGGTGGCGAAGCCCATCGCGAAGGGCTCGGCCAACTTCAACGACGCCAAGTGGCAGGCGGCCACGAAGGCCGAGGCGATCGAGACCGTGGTCACGAACGGCAAGAACAAGATGAAGGGCTTCAAGGACAAGCTGGCCGCCGACGAGATCAAGGCGGTCGCCGCGTACGTGAAGACCATCAAGTAGACGCTCGTCCGTCCTCGCGAAGGCCTCGCGTCCGGCTCCCGGCCGCGGGGTCTTCGTGTCTTCGCCGCCCTCTTGCCGCTCCGCCCCCTCCTGGTCCATGGTGGACGGATGGCCCGCCGCTTCATCGAGGTCGTGAAGGCCCGCCAGAACAACCTGAAGGGCATCAGCGTCCGCGTCCCCATCGGCGGGGTCACCGCCGTGACCGGTGTGGCCGGGGCCGGCAAGTCCTCGCTCGCCTTCGACGTGCTCTACGCCGAGGGCCACCGCCGCTACGCGGAGACCTTCTCGCCGTACGCCCGGCAGTTCCTCGAGCGGCTCGACCGGCCGCGGGCCGAGCGGATCGAGGGCGTGCTGCCGGCGGTGGCGGTGGACCGCACGGCCCCCGTCCGCACCTCGCGCTCCACGGTCGGCACCATGACCTCGGTCGCCGACTACCTGCGAGCGCTCTACGCGCGTGCGGCGACGCTCCACTGCCGGCAGTGCGGGCAGCCGGTCCGGCGCGACACCCCGTCCTCCATCTTCGACGCGCTGGTCGGGGCCGCGGAGGGCCGGACCGCCCTCGTGTCCTTCCCGCACCGCGTGGGAAAGAAGGTGGGCATCGGCGTCGTGCGCGAGGCCTTCGAGAAGGCCGGATTCCGGCGCGTGCTGGAGAACGGCGAGCCGGTGCGGATCGAGGACGCCCGCCTCCACCCGGAGAACGGCGTGATCACGGTCGTCCTCGACCGCATCGTGGTCGAGCGGGCACGGCGCCAGCGGATCGTGGACTCGCTCGAGGCGGCCCTCCGCCACGGCGAGGGGCGCGTGGAGCTGCGGGTCGAAGGGGAGACGGCCCCTCGCCGCTTCAGCGAGGCCATCCACTGCGCGGCCTGCGACATCGCCTACGCCGACCCCTCGCCCGCCCTCTTCTCCTTCAACCACCCCGTGGGCGCCTGCGAGACGTGCAAGGGTTTCGGGCGGACGATGGCGATCGACCCCGACCTGGTGATCCCCGACGCCCGAAAGACGATCGCCCAGGGCTGCGTGAAGCCGTTCCAGACGAACTTCTACAGCGATTGTCAGGACGACCTCGAGCGCTTCTGCCGGAGGGCAGGCCTCCCGAGCGACGTGCCCTACGCCGACCTGCCCGCGGAGACGAAGCGCCTCGTCTGGGAGGGGGAACCCGGCGGCCGGCAGAGCTGGCAGAAGAAGTGGTACGGCATCACCGGCTTCTTCCAGTGGCTGGAGTCGCGCACGTACCGCATGCACGTTCGCGTCTTCCTCTCGCGCTACCGCTGCTACGGCCAGTGCCCCGACTGCGGCGGCTCTCGGCTCCGGGCCGAGGCACGGCTCTTCCGCATCGACGGGCGCACCCTGCCCGAGGTCGAGGCCTTGCCGGTGGCCGAGGCCGAGCGGGCGTTCCGCGAGTGGCGGGTGCCCGGGAAGGACCCGGCCTCCGAGCAGCTGCTCCACGAGATCCGCGGGCGGCTGCGCTTCCTCGTGGACGTGGGCCTCGGCTACCTGACCCTCGGGCGCCAGTCGCGGACTCTCTCCGGCGGCGAGGCCCAGCGCGTGACCCTCGCCACCGCGCTCGGCGGGTCGCTCACGAGCACGCTCTACGTCCTCGACGAGCCGTCGGTCGGCCTTCACCCGCGCGACGCGGGCCGGCTCTCCGGCGTCCTCCGGCGGCTGGCCGAGGCGGGCAACGCGGTCGTGGTGGTCGAGCACGACCCGGCCCTCATCGCCTCTGCGGACCACGTCATCGACCTCGGCCCCGGTCCCGGCCGCGAGGGTGGCGAGGTCGTCTACGAGGGCCCCGTCGCCGGTCTTCTCGAGGAGCCGCGCTCGAAGACGGGCGCGCACCTCG